>JBBSFL010000158.1:0-7266 GCA_038238735.1 Fimbriimonadales bacterium
GGGCTGCCCTGGAGACAGGGCAGCCATCTGCCCAACTTCGGGAGGGTCGTCGAAGGCGTGCTTCAGAAGTTCTTTGGGAACGGGCAGCGGGTAGTCGCCGCTGAAGCAGGCCGTGCAGAAATGGCTTTTCTCCCGCCCAACCGCATCGACGGCGCCTTGAATCGATAAATACCCGAGCGAGGTCGAGCCGATATAAAGGTTCAACTCCTCAAGGGACATCACGGCCGCCGCCAACTCGCCCTTGCTCGCCATGTCGATGCCATAGAAGCATGGAAACTTAATTGGCGGAGCCGTGATCCGTACGTGGACCTCCCGAGCCCCCGATTCGAACATCAGCTTCACTAGCTGCTTCGTCGTCGTGCCTCTCACGATCGAGTCGTCAACCAGCACCACGCGTTGCCCGACCAGATGCTCGCGCAAAGGCGTGAGCTTCATTCGCACGCCGATCTCGCGCATCCGCTGATCGGGCGCGATGAACGTGCGGTGAATGTAGCGGCTCTTCGTCATCCCCTCGCGATAGGGAATCCCGCTTTGCCGCGCGTAGCCGAGCGCTGCCGGGATACCGCTGTCGGGCACCGGAACCACGATGTCGGCCTCGACGGGATGCTCGACCGCCAGCTTCTCACCCATCCGTTCCCGTGCCGAATAAAGCAGCGTTCCGTACATCTCGCTGTCGGGTCGAGCGAAGTAGATGAATTCGAACAGGCACATGCTCGGTTTGATTGCCTCGTGCCCGCAAGCGAAGCGCATGCCGCGCTCATCGATGATCACCATCTCGCCGGGATCGAGCTCTTTCTCCGGTGTGCCCGCAACGGGCCCGAAGGCGCAGGTCTCGCTCGCCACCATAAAGCCGTCGCCCAGGCGCCCGGCGGTAAGCGGACGAATGCCGTAAGGGTCACGGAAGCCGATCACCATTTTAGGAAGGAGCACCGTGCATGAGTAGGCCCCCTTCACCCGCTTCATCACCTCGGCGACCGCGTGCTCGGGGCCCTTGTTCATGCTGCGGACGAGGATCCGGGCCATTACTTCCGTGTCGCTGGACGAGTCGAAATGTTCGCCCCGTGCTTCCATCTCGGCGCGAAGCTCCTCCGCGTTGATGATGTTGCCGTTATGGGCGACCGCGATCTCACCGACGAGACTCTGGCAGTAGACCGGTTGGGCATTCCGCAGGACACTTGCGCCGGTCGTCGAATACCGAGTGTGTCCGATGGCCATTTCGCCGGGCAGCTTGCGCAAGACAGGCTCGTTGAATATCTGGCTGACGAGGCCCATCTCGCGGTGCATTCGCACCTTGTGCCCGTCGCTCACTGCGATCCCAGCCGACTCTTGGCCGCGGTGCTGCAAGGCGAAGAGCCCGAAGAACGTGTAGCGAGCAGCTTCCTGGCCAGGCGTGTACACGCCGATGACGCCACATTCCTCCTTGGGACTGTCCTCTCGGTGGGCGTCGATCATCTACGGTAAGGATACCGGGCGACCCGCGGATGGGGGCACCAAGCAGGTTTCAGGACAGGAACCGGGTGTGGTCGATCGTTGGGCCTTGCACTGGCTCGCAAGTTGGTTTGATCCGGCTCGTTCTGTAGATTCTGAGATTCTGAGATTCTGAGCATGTCTCGCGTTTCAACGAGTTTTTCCATGACTTTGAATCTGGAATCTATTGGAGCGTGTCGATTTCGGTCTTGTTTCTGAGCTTTTCGGCTATTTTCTGATCGAATTGGTCTCGTTTCTGACGCCCGTGTTTCAGTGTTGGCCCTTCTATCGCATTCGCCAGATATGTATTTGAGACTTCAATTTGTCAAGGTCTTCTGTAATTATTTTGAGTAGGAACCCCGAACCTGTCGTTCCAACACCCCAAGGGCGGCATGCCATCCTTGAGGGGCTTTGTCGCGGCTTACCCTCATCGTTCCGGATCTCCTGTCCCCCAGGGGGGACTCCATCCTCGGCTCGCTGCCGCCCACTCTGCGCCAGATCGTCGAGCAGTCGACGATCTCCAAAATCGCCGCGCTTCCGGATACGGAAACTCCGGAAGCGCTCTATTTGGGCATGTCGCCCACGGAGGGGCAGCTTCGCCAAGGACCGCTGACCGTGGCCGCACTTGGGGCCGACCCGCCGACGGACTCGACCCACTTCCATCTCTCGTTGATGGCGTTCGAGGACGGAGTCGGGAAGCAGATTTCTCTGGAAATTCCGATTGAAGAACTACGGGCTATCGAGGCTCAGTTCGAGCGGCTGAACACCCGGTTGCTTACGATCGTGAAAGGTACCCGGGTGGATCATGCGCTTGTCTGGGAGGCGCGGGGAGATTTGGGCACGACTCCTCCTCCAGCGGTCGACGGGCATCCAATCCGGCTGCATCTGCCCGAAGGTGACGGCGAGCCGATCCTTTGGCGGTTGATCGACGACTCGATCAATCTGCTCAGCGAGTTGGAACTCAACGAGCGCCGGATCGATGCGGGCCTGCCGCCCCTTAATATGCTGTGGCCTTGGGGGCAAGGGATTCGGACGCCCGTTCCGAACCTCGCCCTGAGGCGAGGCGAGCCGGGGTACGTGTGGTCGAGTTCGCTGCGGTTACGCGGCCTATCCCGGCTGGCGGGGTACCGCCATCTGGACGGCCCTCGGTCGGAGGGGATCAATCTAAAAATCGAAGAGATAAGGTCGGCCGCCGCAACCCATGACCCTCTTATCGTGGTCATCGACCTGTTTGCCCGGCTGCGGGCCGAGGAGCGGCTGGATGAAGCCGAGTGGTTTTTGCGCGAACTGGACTCCCGGCTCTTGAAGCCGTTTCTAAAGGATGTGGAGGGAAAATCGGCACGACTGGCCATCTTGGCCCCTGCTTCTCATGACGTTTCGGATGCTGGCGAGCGGCGAGGTCTGGCTCTGGAGTGGGAAGCTCAAAACCCTATCGACAACAGCTACCCTTTCGACGAGCGCTCCATCGACGAACGGCTAGTCCCGACCCGAGACTTGAACGCCTTGGTGTCCGCATCTCTCCAGCCGCTTTCCCCACGGGATGGAACGGGCTAGAATGACCGGGTGAGTAGCCTGCGAGCCGTCCTTTTCGCCAGTCTCGCCGCGATGGCGACGCTCGGCGCCGGGCAGATTACACCGACGGAACGACGCGGCCTAACTGATGCCCTTTTTCTTGGGAATCTAACGCTCGACGACCTGAACTACGCACGGCGGCCTTTCAACGATGCTTACCGGCTCCCGCTCGTGAATCTGTCTCTTGATCGCCCGCTCGATGCCGCCGACGCGCTGTTGGCTTTGCACGAGAAGGCGGGTATCGGGAGCCTGTCGGCGATTCTCCGTCTGGCTCGCACGGATGCCTTGGATCAAGCTCCGGCGAAGCTTCTGTCGATGCCAAGGGGGCTGCCAGACCCGGCGCTAATGGAGCTTCCGGTTGGTGTGCGAGCGCCGGTCGAGACGCTTGTCGGCGCGTTGGAGGATGCCAATTTCTGCATCAAATCCGCCACGTCGAAGCTGACGGCGGAGGAAAAGCGCGAGCTTATCGAGACTCTGCCGCTGATGGCGAATGAGGAGCCGAGCATTGCCTTTTCGTTCACCAAGCGCAAGACTTTCGAACGCGATCGGGTCTTGGCCTTGCTGAAGAAAGTGGATGTGAACTTGATAGAGACGGCGGCGATCCGTTTGGCAAGCACAGTCGAAAGCCAGATTGGAGCCCTGAAGCAGGCCGGCGAATCGATCAAAGATGCCTTTCACCAGAAACTCCGCATCGACGGCCTCACGGTCGACATCGCTGGATCGGGCGACGACGTGTACGATGCAACGGATGCGGTGCTGACAATCGATCTCGGAGGGCACAACCGATATACGGGTCGTTGCGGGGCGGGCGTTGGTTATGCGGCGGTGGGGATCGACCTTGGCGACGGAGCGACGTTCGACGTGACCGACCTTAACGTCGGGGCGGGGGTTCTTGGGATCGGATTGGAATATGTCGGCGGCAGCGACGCGGTGTTCCGGGGCAAGTCGCTCTGCTTCGGCGCGGGCTTGGCGGGAGTCGGCGCTTTGATGAAAGAGAGCGGCTGGGATTCGTATACGGCGGTCTCCTTGGCGGAAGGCTATGGTGAGTTCGGTATCGGATTACTGCTAGATACCGGCGGCAACGATCACTACGATGGCAATTTCAACGTCCAGGGCGCGGCGCGCACGGGCGGCTGCGGATGGCTGGTGGACCGCAAGGGCGACGACGTCTATCACGCGGGCGGGCTGATTCTCAACTCGCCGCTATTCGCGACCGTGCACTATTCGAACGCCCAGGGCTATGCCAGCGGATACCGCGAGGACGATGGCGGGGTGAGCGGGGGCGTCGGCTTGCTGACCGACTTGCAGGGCGATGACAATTATCTCGGCGAAACCTACTGCCAAGCCGCCAGCTACTGGTTCTCGCTCGGCTCGCTGTATGACCGAGCTGGAAACGACACCTACAGCGCTTACCACTACGCTCAGGCAAGCGCGATGCACTGTTGCGGGGCCTACCTTTTCGACCTGGCGGGGGATGATTCTTACACGATCAAGTATGGAGCGGGCCACGCTATCGGGCACGATTACGGCGTAGCCATGCTTCTCGACAGGGCTGGAAACGATGTGTATGCCGCCGGGGACTCCAAGCCCGGCACGGGGAACGCCAATGGCCTCGGGCTTCTTCTCGACTCGTCGGGTGATGACGGATATTTGGGATTCGGTGGGGTAGGAAACGCGGCTCGGGGAGCCGTTTCTCTTGGTGTGTTCGCCGACTTGGGTGGCTCGAACCGGTATGCGGACACTCTGATTGGGAGCTTTGGAATCGTCAGCGGCTCGATGGGAATCGCCTGGGATTCCTCTGGGGTGATGGAGGTGGCTCCCGCCTCAGGGGAGGCTCCTGCCCCGCCTTTGGCTAAGCCTCAGCCAGGTTCTCTCGCGCGGCCGTCCGATGCGGAGTTGGAGAGGCTCTATCGGAAGGCCACTCAGTGGCGGGTCGGGACGGCGACCGCCGACGTGGACAGTTCACTGAATCAGCTCATCGCGATCGGGCTTCCTGCTGTGGAGTGGATGACGACCGCCCATTTGGCGCGCGCGGACCGGTTGCAGCTGCGGGCTTTCGTCGCGGTGGTTAACGCGGTCGGACCCGCGGCGAAGGGGTTTGTTGCCGACCGAGTCCGAAGTCCGGACAATATCGAGGCGACCAACGCTCTGCGAATCGTGACCGACGGGGTGATCAAGGAAGCGGGAGCCTATATTCCGGACGCCTTGAAGCGACCCGCCTTGCGACGGACGGCCGCCCGTGCCGCCGGGGCGGCGGGAAGCAAGGAGTCGGTTCCGGCGCTCATCGAAATGACCAAGAGCGGGGACCAGATCGACGCTCTGGCCGCCGTGGTTGCGCTCGTCCAGATTGGCGACGACCGCGCGTTTGCGACGGGCACGGAGCTGCTGTCGTCGCGCGAATTTCCGGTGCGCAAGGCGGCGGAAAGTCTTGTCGCGAAGTTCGCGGACCGGGCGTTGCCCATGGCGAAGACTCTGATTGCGGCATCCGACGAGACCCGCGCGAGGACTGGGATCGAGATTCTGGGTTTGCTGGGCGACCCCTCTTCGCTCGACGCGATCGGTTTGGCGCTTTCCGACGCCCGCCCGGGTGTGCGGGTCTCAGCGCTTGTAGCGCTGAGTGGGCGGATTCCGTCGAATTTAAGAGGTTCTGTCGCCCGTCTGCGAAGCGACCCCGACCCACGCGTACGAGCCGTTGCTTCCCGCGTCGAGTTCGGGCGGTAAACAATATCGATGATCGCACTCTTGGTTGCGCTTGCGGTTCAATACAGCCTCAACGACCTTGAGCGGCAGGCGCAACGTCGGCCGTCCGCGGCCGCTTTCCGACAGCTCGCCGACGCCTATCTGCAGGCGGCGCGGTTCTCCTCAGCAAGCCTTTACTTCCGCAAAGCGGCAGACGCTTACCAGAGCCTCGGAGATCCGAACGCGGCGAAGGTTCTTCGCATGCAGGCGGAGCGATACGAAACGGTGATTCAGGTCTACGCGGAGCAGCCCCATAAACCGACGAACGGGGTTTTGGCCAGGTTGGAGCCTGAGAACGGCTGCTATGTCGGGGCGATGATCGATCGCGAAGACGCGATCGAAATGACCTTCATGGCCGACAATCAGGTCCACCGCGACCCTCAGTTTTTCAACCTCGCGGTGGGCAAGCCGCAGGCGGTTTTCTTCGAGTACGTGGCCTATGGCCGCCCGTTTCCGAGCAACTGGGTGAAGGTTTTGAAGCGGAGCAAGGCCGCCGCGCACATCGCCTGGGAACCGAAAAGCTTTGACTCGGTTCGGGACGACGACTATTTGCGGAACTTTGCGAGGAGCGCGAAGGACAGCGGCGTGCCGGTTTTCCTTCGCTTCGCGAGCGAGATGAATGGCGATTGGACGCCTTATCACAGCGATCCTGCCGCGTACCGGGCGATGTTCGCGCTCGTCGCCCGCGTGATGCATGAGGAGGCGCCCAACGTTGCGATGGTCTGGTGTCCCAACGAGATTCCGGAAGACACGATCCCAAGCTACTATCCGGGCGAGGCGGCGGTGGATTGGGTTGGCGTCAACTTCTACAGCGTGCCGTTCAACGACGCCGATCGAGCCCGTGGGGCCGAGTGGCGTAACCCTGCGGACACTCTGCGGTTCGTCTACAACCGCTACTCCAGGTTGCATCCGATGATGATTGGCGAGTGGGCGGCTTCGCATCTTTCCGTCGTGGACAATCAGCCTCGGTCGGAGTTTGCTCAGAACAAAATCGCCCAACTGTATGCGGCCCTTCCGAGGCTTTATCCGAGAGTCAAATCGGTCCAGTGGCTCAGCATGAACACGATCAAGTACGCGATGCCGGGCCGTCAGCTGAACGATTACTCCCTGCTCTCCGATTCTTCCATCGCCAAAGGTTACGGGGCTGCGATCGCCCCTGCTTACTACCTTTCCCAGGTCGGCGATTCGTCGCCAGTCGATTACGCGATCGTTGGCCCGGGGAAGACATTGCCATCAGGGACCCGCTTGTCCGCGTGGGTTAAGACCTACATTCAGCGGCCCACGGTGATCTGGTCGGTCGATGGGGTCGAAGTTCAACGATCGAGCGCTCCAGGAGCTTACGATTTGGTTACAAGGCAGGCTTTGACTAAGGGCCACCGGGTGGACCTCATCCTGAAGACGGAGTCGGGGAGTCTGATCGACCAGAGAACCATTCGTTTGTAGGGCGGAGCATGCCTGACGAAAGGTATCCTAGCTCCTTGAATTGAA
>JBBSFL010000159.1:0-7260 GCA_038238735.1 Fimbriimonadales bacterium
CCTTCGGGCAGTTCG
This sequence comes from Fimbriimonadales bacterium, assembly GCA_038238735.1. Classification (GTDB taxonomy): domain Bacteria; phylum Armatimonadota; class Fimbriimonadia; order Fimbriimonadales; family Fimbriimonadaceae; genus JAFDWR01. Next base: position 16 of record JBBSFL010000159.1, read on the forward strand.
GGGGCGGCGGTGGCGGCGGCAACGCACGAGCCAATCCGGACAACGGGAACGGCAATGGGGATCCGGCCACCGTGCCCGACGACACGATCCCCGGCATACCCGATGCTTCCCCATCGCCTGATAACGGGGATCCCACTAATCCGGCAACGACGGATCCACCCGTCCCGCCCACCACTGACCCGACACCCCCAGGCACCACAACCGGCGCTCCGCCCCCTCAGCTAATGCTGCATCGGCGGAGGTAAGTCGCAATGTCGGTTATTCACGCTCCCAAGAAGCCGGAGCTCGATTTGCGCATGCTGCTGTTTCCGATCACGATCGGAATGCTGATGTTCGTACTTCTCTTGAGGCTCTGGTATTTCCAGGTCGTCAAGGCATCCGACCTGGCCGATAAGGCCGACAACTACAATTCTGAGAAGGTCTCCCAGCCCGCCCCCCGCGGCCTTATATTCGATCGCAATGGAGTCCTGCTAGCGGGGGTCAGATCCGAGGTCGTCGTCACCGCGACGCCATTCGATGTCCGCAAGAACGAATGGGTGATCGAAAAGCTCGCCGCCATGCTGAACACCGATCCAAAAAAGCTGCGCGACAAGATGGAGAAGGACGGCTGGCGTCCCCGCGTCCCCGTTCCAATCTTCACGGGAGTGCCGATGGACATCGCCACGAAGATCGCGGAGTCTCGGGATGACCTTCCCGGCATAGGGGTCGACTCCGAGCCCATGCGCTACTACACCGACACCACCGATTTCGCCCATCTCATGGGCTACGTTTGGACCCCGGATGCCAACGACGTTAAGCGACTAGCCGTTTCCAGGGCCGACACGCCGCCCTACGTAGGCAAGACGGGGATCGAAAAGGCTTACGATCCGCAGTTGCTGGGCAAGCCAGGCGTCCAGGAAATGGAGGTAGATGCGAAACGGCGGCCGATTCGCCTCGTAAAGCGCGACGTGCCCGATCCCGGTGACCAGCTAACCCTCACGATCGACGCGGACCTCCAGCGTTACGCGGCGGCGATTCTCAAGGGATACAAGGGAGCGGTGGTCGCCATGGATCCAAAAACTGGCGAGGTACTGTGCGCGGTCAGCAGCCCGACGTACGATACAAGTCTGTTCCTTACCGGCATATCCAAAACAGACTTCGACGGTCTCCTGAGCAATCCGGATAAACCGATGTTCAACCGAGCTCTGAGCGCCCACTACGCACCAGGTTCCACCTTCAAAATCATCACGTCGATCGCTGCGCAAGAGGAAGGCAAGTTCGATCCAAACTATCCCGTTACGTGCGAGGGCGGGTACAAGATCGGGCGCGGGTTCGTGAAGTGCCTGGGCCACCACGGCACGATCACCTACGCCGATGCTCTCGCCAAAAGCTGCAACACCTACTTTTGCGATCTCGCCTACCGCATCGGCGAGACCGCCCTTCGACGAGCCTGCGCTGAAACCGGCCTCGGTACAAGGGAGGGCGTAGATGTTCCCAACGAAAGCCCCGGAATCGTGCCGACGGAGCGCTGGGTCGCCAAGCGCAAACTGCACTGGTACCAGGGCGACACCGTCAACTTCGGAATCGGCCAAGGCTACGTTGAAGCTACTCCGCTACAAATGTCGAACCTGATGGCCTTCGTCGCGAACAACGGTGTCAATTATCGCCCCCACGTCGTTCGCGCCTTCCGGCATCCGGGCCAGAGCCAGACGACCTCGGTCGAGCCGGAGATTCTGCACAAGATCGACTTGCCGGGCGACTTCTGGGCAACCCTCAAGTCCGCGCTCGTCGGGGTCATCGAGCGCCCTTACGGAACCGCTTCTGTCTGCCGGATGGACGGCGTCACGTGGGGCGGAAAGACCGGTAGCGCGGAGAAGCACGGCCAGGCGAAGACCAACTCCTGGTTCGTAGGCTACGCACCCGCGGAGGATACTAAGATCGTAGTGGCAGTCGTAGTCGAAGGCGTCGGTCACGGGGCCGACTTCGCTGCGCCGTTCGCGCGCGAGATCGTGCACCACTACTTGTTCAGGAAGTCTGCCGCGCCGTCCAAAGCCTTCAACGCATCGTCGACGAATGCGCCGCCCGACGCGTCTCCCGCTCCGTAGAGTTCCTTCAATTGTTTCGCCGCCTCCTGTGCCTTCGCAATTTTCTGCTTGGCTTTTTCGAGGGTCTCCTCCCCATACGGCAAACCTTGAGATGCCATACGAGCCACCGGCGGCACCGTGATCTGCGCGTACTTCACGAAGCCCTCGACAACTGCTCTCAGCAACGCAGTTTTCTTTGGAGCATCCGTCTCAAGGGAAGCGAGATAAAGGCGAGCATCCAGCGTCTCCGTCGGAATGAGCTCGGGCAAGGATCGAACCTTGAAGTAGGGCGAGTCCTCCACGGCGATCATTTGCGCCGCCGTGTCCTTCGCCGCGGGGTTGTTTGAGTCGATCTGGAGGTCCAGGAGCTGATGGCGCGTCGTCAGATTGTTCGGGTCGAGGTCGAGGGCTTTCGATAGAGTCCCCTCGGCGCCCTGCACGTCTCTAATCTGCGCCTGCATCTCGGAAAGTCGCCGGAGCGCAGTGGTGCTGGGCCCAGCATCTGCCGCCTTCTTCGCCAAGGTAAGTGCTTCCGGCATTTCCGCTAGCCGCGCGAGGATGCCGAGGGCGTCAGCGTCCCCTGGGATCAACCCGGCGGCGGATTGGGCGGCAGCCTGAGCGCCTTCGCGGTCTCGCTGTTGGAGAGCGAACCGAGCCTCGGCACGTTTCATCTCCCCAACCCCAAACCAGCCCAGGACCAGGACCAGAGTCGACGCAGCGCCAACTCCGGCAAGTCGGAAATTCTTGGCCATGTACTCCGGAGCGACGCCGTCCCCGGCAATGAGCACGCCCACTCCCAGAAGGCAGAAGAAGATTACGCCCATGCCGAAGTAGTAGAGATTGCTCTCGAACACCCCTTGGCCGAGGGTTGCGATCACGGCGGCCACCACCCCGGCCCGCAAGGCGTTCTGCTCGGGCGGCAAACTCCTCGCCCCTCTAAACATCGTGACGAGCCAAGCGCCGATAGCGGCCAGGAACGCAAGCAGGGCGACGGGACCGGCTTCTACCAAAAGCTGCAGGTAAGTGTCGTGGGTGAACTGGGTTTGGGTGGTCAGTCCGGGCTTGGCCGAGTAGTAACGGTACGTGCCCATGCCGTAGCCTAGCGGACGTTCTTTGGCAAGTTCGATCGCGCCCCTGTAGAGGAGCTTCCGAAACTCGGCGGATTGGTCGCCCGCGCCAACTCCCGCGACGGCTCGGCCGATGCCCGAGGGAGCCGAGGGATCGCCCGCGGCGTGGGCTCGATTGCTGAAGATCAACAGGGCGACGAGGGCTCCGCCCGCCACCAGCGCGGCCAATCCTTTGCCGGTTTTGGCCAAGTTCGCCCGCCAAGAAATAGCGAGAACGAAGAAGACTAGAATCCCCGCCGCCGCGGCGAGGAAGCCCGCCCGCGAGCCCGTCAACCAAAGCGCGAGGACCTGAACGGCGACCGCGATCCCGCCGAGGCTCGTCTCTGTCCTCTCCCCCGACGTCGCCAGCCCCAAACCGCAGAGGATGCCCACCGTCAGAACCCCCGCGAGCGCGTTTGGGTTGATCCAGCCGCCAAAAACCCTGTAGCCCGGATCGCCGCCTCGCTCGCGGTTGAACTCCATGATCGCCATGAGCGCAACGATCATGCAGCCCACAACTAGGCATCGCAGAAATAGACGCGGTCCCTCGCGTCGCCCGAGGCACATCGTGGTGGCGAACGCGGCCATCGCGAAAACCAGCCATTCGGCAGCGGCCGGAATCGAGACGGAACGAAAGCTCGAATAGGTAACGCTTGCCAAGACGCTCGCGGAAAGCCCGACGAGCGACAGCGAGATCCACGCGCCGGGCACCTGGATAATCTGCCGTTTCCAAAGCGCAATGCCCGCCGCGATGGCGATCAGCGCGGCGAACAGGCAGTGCGTCAGCAGCGGCACTTCCGAGCCACCGAAGAGCGCGGCCAAGAGAGTGCCGGGCGCAAGCGCCTGTCGATCCGTCACGATCTGCCCTCCCCAAAGGGGCAGGAAAAGCGCGGCGGCGCAGAGAAGCACGATCGGCGCGGAGGGTCGCTTCATTCGCTCCTGCGATTTTGGCTCATCCCGCAGGAGGCGGACAGCACGCTAGTTGCCGGGCAGATCATTTGCGAGGCGGCTGAACTCCACTTCGATGAGCTTGTTCGCCTTGAACGTGTACCGCTCCGTGTACTTGACGTCTTCCTTCTTGTTGATCCAGATGTAGGTCCAGTCGAGCCACTGCCGCCGCGCGCCGCTGTGGCCGATCTTCGTCGGACGGCCCAGGCGCGAGCGAACGCGCGAGGTGCTCGCCCCGATCGCGATGCCCTTCCCAGTCGACAAGTTCGGCAGCGCCTTCTCGACCAACTGCAAACTCCCGTTGTCGTGTGTCTTCGGCACGAAGCCGACGACCTTGTAGCCATTGCCCGTGACGATGTTGCGATCGCGCGTCAGAGTCACGATCAAAACTCCCCCGTCGCACTCGACGTCGCGGATCAGATAGAAGCCCGACTTCGGATCGTGGATGCCGGTGACGCTGTGCTTCTGGTCGTACTTCAGCGCGTATCCCGCCAGCAGCCGGTCCATCCAGGCGGGCTCGCGGGCGGTGAGGGCGAGGGAGAGGGCGGCGAACATGCCCCATAGTATTGCGCTTTAATGGGTTATGCAAGGTCTGCTTCTCGGTCTTCTGCTCCTCGCGCCGCCGAGGGCGCACCGCGTGGTCGTCAGCCTCACCGCCTCGGGCACGCAGGTGTACAACGTGGTGCTGGGGAACGTGGAGAACATCCGCAAGGACTTCGCTCCGGAGCCGGTCGAGATCGAGGTCGTCTGCTTCGCGTCCGGGGTCGACATGCTCCTGAAATCGTCGCACCAAGGGGCGCGCTTGATGAAGCTGAGCAAGGCGGGCGTCGTCTTCGCGGCCTGCGCCAGCACCCTCCGAGCCCGCAAGATCGATCCCAAGGCGATGGTCCCGTTCACCAAAGTCGTGCCCTCGGGCGCGGCGGAAGTGGTGCGGAAGCAGGAGGCGGGCTGGGCGTATCTGAAGGGCGGCTTCTAAACCGAACCCGCGGCCTCGTCAGCGGGGCGCGGTGAGGAGCGGAAGAGTCTCACATGTAGAGCGGATGAGCTCACATGTAGAGCGGATAAGCTCACATGCAGAGCGGATGAGCTCACATGTAGAGCAGAAGAGCTCACATGCAGAGCGGATGAGCTCACATGTAGAGCAGAAGAGCTCATATGTAGAGCAGAAGAGCTCACATGTAGAGCAGAAGAGCTCACATGTAGAGCGGAATCGTTCATCCGTAGAGCAGAATCGCTCATGCGTTCCCCGGAACCACCCGCAACAGGATGTGCGTCGTGCTTCATTGCCGATTGCCAGACAATGTGGGCGCGTTCGCCACTCGCTCTCAAGGCATGGACGAGGATCGAAAGCGTTGTCATCCTGAGGATGGTCGTGCCGAAGGGTCTGACCGCAAGCCTTTGCCTCTCTAGGAAGGCACCCACCGCCCGGAGGTAAACTCCGTCTCACTTCCAGCGTCCTCGCCACCGCCGCCGAGTGCCTGAAACTTCCTTCTTTCGGAGTACAGATTCCTATGAGCAACAAGCGCGTCTACCTCTTCCGCGAGGGCGACCGGAGCATGCGCGATCTTCTTGGTGGCAAGGGTGCGAACCTTGCTGAAATGTCGAAGATCGGCCTGCCCGTCCCCCCCGGATTCACCATCACCACCGAAGTCTGCAACGAGTACTACGCGGTTGGGCGCAGGATGCCGGAAGGGCTGATGGACGAGGTTAAGGCGGCGGTGGCCGACGTCGAGCGCACGATGAACCGCACCCTTGGCGGCTCGACGAAGCCGCTGCTGGTGAGCGTCCGCTCCGGAGCGAAGTTCTCGATGCCCGGCATGATGGACACCGTCCTCAACCTGGGTCTGAACGACGTCACGCTCAAGGCGCTGATCGCCGAGACCGGGAACGAGCGGTTCGTCTACGACTCCTACCGTCGGCTCATCATGATGCTGAGCGACGTGGCGTTCGGCCTCAGCAAGCACGAGTTCGACGAGCACATCTTCGCGGAGTACAAGGCTCGCGTGGGTGCCAAGACGGACTTGGATCTGACCGCAGACCATTTGAAGGAGATTTGCGGGCTCTTCCTCGCCCATGTCCGCGAGAAGACCGGCCGCGAGTTCCCGAGCGACCCCTACGAGCAGCTTCAGATCTCCATCGAAGCCGTCTTCAAGAGCTGGAACAACGACCGCGCGATCTTCTATCGACGCACGGAGAAGATCCCCGACGAGATCGGCACCGCGGTCAACATCCAGTCGATGGTCTACGGCAACGCGGGCGACGATTGCGGCACCGGCGTCGCCTTCACTCGCGATCCTTCCATGGGCGAGAAGGCGGTTTACGGCGAATACCTGATGAACGCGCAGGGCGAAGACGTCGTCGCCGGCGTGCGCACGCCCGTCCCGATCTCCGAGTTGCAGAGCCAGAATCCGGCGATCTACGCGGAGTTCATCCGCACCTGCGACGCCTTGGAAGCCCACTACAAGGACATGCAGGACATCGAGTTCACGATCGAGCACGGCAAGCTTTTCATGCTTCAGTGCCGATCGGGCAAGCGCACCGGCCCCGCGGCGGTCCGAATCGCTGTCGAGATGGTCAAGGAAGGCTTGATCGATAAGGCCACGGCCATCCAGCGCGTCACCGGTTCGCATCTGGACCAGCTCCTGCACCCGCGCATCGATCCGGACGCCATCGAAGGCGCGACGCTTTTGGCCAAGGGTCTTGCTGCCTCTCCCGGAGCGGCGGTTGGCGAGGTCGTATTTACCGCCAACGACGCGGCGGAGAAAGGCATGCACGGCGGAGCCGGCCACAAGGTGGTCTTGGTGCGGGACGAGACCAACCCCGACGACGTCCACGGCATGATGGCCTCCCAAGGCGTCCTCACCGCTCGAGGCGGCAAGACCTCCCACGCGGCGGTCGTCGCCCGCGGCTTCGGCATCCCCTGCGTAGCCGGCGCGGAGTCGCTCGACGTGGACGCCAATGCGCGCAACTTTAAGGTGGATGGCCGCATCGTCAAGGAAGGCGAGACGATCACGCTGGACGGCTCGACCGGCAACGTGTACCTCGGCGCCCTCAAGCTCATCGCCCCCGAAGTCAGCGGCTCGTTCGGAACGCTCATGGAGTGGGCCGATGAAGCCCGCACTCTGGGC
>JBBSFL010000160.1:0-7258 GCA_038238735.1 Fimbriimonadales bacterium
GAGAAGTAGGCGCGAAGTTCTTTGACGCTCAGCTCGTTTTTCTCCCATAGTCCAGGAAGAACGCCGGGCTTAAGAAGCGAAGGTGATAGTTCCGAAAGGACGGCGCCTTCGGGCAGGACCACCTCGAGGCTCGGGTCTTTGAGAGCGACGTCGTCTGGCGCTTCGCGCCAGAACGTCCGGGTTGTTCGATCAGGGCGGATCAGCTGGAGCACGAGAGTTCCGTCGACGCACCCGCCCACGAGCGTGTCCTGAATCGCCTTACGGTTGAGCATTTTTGGCAGGTGCGGAAACTGGGCGAACGCGCCGACGAGATCTTTGACCCTGCGCGATTTCTCGCCAGCCCGCCAGAGATTGTAGGGGCCATCTGGAAGCAGGGCCTCGGCGCTGACGGCCGTGTCCTGAATTCGAGACCGAGGGTCGTTCTTGATCAGCAGGAAGAGAGGGTCTCCCGTGACCGGGACTTTGAACGCCTGAATCTCGTTCTTGTCTGCAACGGTAACGACGATCGAATACGCCTGTTGCATCGCCTCGGGGACCTTTTTCCGCGCCTCGTCGACGTAGGCAGCCAGCGTGCCCTCGCGGATCACATCGAGCTCCTGGCCCTTGAGCTGCGACCGAACCTCCTCCCATGCGAGATAGTCCCGGATTCGGTTCTTCGCGACCTCGAGACCGTCCCTGGAAGGGACGGCGAGGACCAGGGCATTCCGATGAACCCGTGGCCGGTCCGCCGCGGTCGTCTCGTCGAGGAACCTCGCTGCCTCGCCGCTGGGCTTTCCCGACTCCGATGTCGCCTTCGGCCCGAGCACGGCGTAATGGAACTCCCCATCGTCCTCGATGTCCCTTGGTTTCTCAGGCAGGTTGTGAACCCGCGCGCCGGCGGCCGATGCGCCCGCCGTCAAGCTTTTCAGTCGCTGAATCTCTCCAAGTAACTTGGCATCCACGAGGTCAGGCGAGACCCGGTCACGGGCGTCATGGTGCATCTGTCGTAGGTTGGGCTTCGAGCCCAGGCGCCACACTTTCGGGAGTTGCTTCTTGCCGTCCGGCCCGGCCTCCGCCTCACTGACGGCTCCCTCATCGAGAAACCACGAAACCTCCGTCCACTGACGAAGTCCCTTTTCGAGCTCGATCTTGTCCGGCCTCGTGTGGCCGAGCAGAGCCAGGAGCTCCCGAGTCAGAGCCTTCTGTCCGACCGGCTGCGAATGGAGGAATGTCGCCAGAACGGCCTGCTCGATCTCCCGGTGGCGCAGGCCGGCGGTGTCGGCCTGAATCTTCCGCGCTTTGGAGACTTCACCGTCGAGGATACCGGTCCACTCCTGTTTCTTGCCTTCGTACTCCTCGGTTGCGGCTACAGTCGTCAGCTCACGCGCCGCCGCCGAAATGCCATCTTTTGCGGGATCCGAGAGAAAGACATTCGCGCCAACCAGAGGGCACTCGTCCCAGCGTTCGGCTTCTCTCAGTGCCAGGGCGAAGGTGCGGAGAATCCCGCGCGTCCTCTGAAAGCCCTCGAGGTTCGTCCATTTCGAGTAGAACACATCCGTCAGGTCCGGGTGGAAGGGATAGCTCTTCAGGTACCGCTCCTTGGCCGCTTCTCCGTCCTTGCGTGTCTGCTCGTCGAGGTCGTTGATGCCTTTGAGAGCCGCGACGACATGCGGTCGGAAGGCTTCACGGTCCTTGATCGACTCGGCCGTGAAGAAGCGCCGGCGCAGCACCTCGGCGACGTCCTCTTTCATAACGGGCTGGACGCCCTCTTCCTGTTCTCGCCGGAAGATCGCGTAGAGCTCCTGCGTGAGGTCCTTGCCTAGGGCGTCGCTCTTGGTCGGGTCGGTCGCAAGTAGCGAGGCGACAATCGCGCACGAGTCCACCTTCGTCGCCGCTTGCGTCAGGTACTGGAAGAAGTCGATCAGCCTGCCGCGCCAAGTGGGATCGAGACCGACCTTCCCCCGCGCGTACATCAGAACCTCGTCGATCAGGATGAGGGTAGCGAGACCCTCCTTTCGGGGCATCGCGAGTAGCTCCACGAGGAGGTTCTCGGCGGGCGCGCTGTCTCTCTCAATTTCCTTGCCTTCGGCATTCAGGAGCTTGAGCCCATCCGAGCCGGCGATCTGAAACGCGAGCACGCTCCACGGGTTCTTGAGCCACCGGGTCTTTCCGTCCGGGGCGCGAACCTCCATTCCCTTCTCGACGTCGAGCTTGTCGAAGGCAAGGACGGCTATCCGTGCCTTCGGGGGCTTCAACCCGGCGTGCTGGATGAACTCGTCGACGGCTGGAAGCTTCGGGAGCCCGTCGGGATCAGTGACGAGGTGGAAGAGCGCGATGAGCGAGTGAGTCTTACCACCCCCGTAGGTGAGCTGGAGCTGACGGACTGCCTTCTCGTTCTTTCCCGCGAGGCGGGTGAGGACATCCTTCGCCAGCTCCAGCAGATTGAAAGTCGGATACGTGAGCGCGAAAAACTCGGAGGGGTCGCGGTAAACGGGCCTCGCCTTCCCCATCTGAACTTCGTATAGGTCCGCCGCGAAGATGGCCAGGGACAGCTCGCCCGACTTGAGGTCCTCCCTGAGAGTGACCACATCGTGCCAGGGGGTCCAAGGTAACTTACTCATTTGCCAGCCTCTTAGCCGCTAATACCACGTTTATTACCACGATTCACGATTTATTACCATGTTTCCGCCAGACGGCTCCACGACCCGCACCCTCTGACGAGACCTCGCCTGACTTCTTGAGGCGGTTCAGGACCACCCGGATCATCTCGCGGGTGACGTTCGGGGCGGCGCGTTCCAGATCCACCATTCGAAAGCCGTCAGGTAGCCGCTGCACGGCATCGAGAACCATCTGGGTCTTAGCGCCGCGCGCCGACGTGAGCGTGCCGACACGTTCCTCGAATCGCCGGTACGCGCCAGTGACGACCCCAAGGGAGTACTCCGTCCAGGGTAGCAGATCATGCTTGCCCTCGTGCCATCCCTGGGACGACAGGCCCAGCGCCTCGTAGTAGGTCTCCTTGGTCTCTTCGACGATCTTCTCGAGGCTGATGTACCGACCGAGTTCGTAACCCGCGTGATAGAGCAGAAGAAGCGAGAGCAATCTAGCCATTCGCCCGTTCCCGTCTCGGAAGGGATGAATGCAGAGAAAGTCGAGAATGTAGGCCGGGATAAGCAGGAGCTTGTCGATCCGTCCTGCGTTCCAGCTTGCGTTGAATAGGCTGTGCAACTGCTCCATCGCATGCGGTGTCGCATGTGCCGCGAGAGGCCGGAATCGCAAGACCCGAGTACCGTCGGGATGGATTTCCTCGATCGCGTTGTCCGCCGACTTCCACGTTCCCCCCGGCGATTCCGCATATTGAAAGAGATCTCGGTGGAGCTGCAGGACGACGTTCGCGGTAAAGGGGATGCCGGCGTAGTTTGAGTGAATTGTATTCAGGACATCCCGGTATCCGGCGATCTCACGTTCTGGCCGGTTCCTTGGAGTGGTTTTCTCGGCGACGAGCGCCTGGATCCTTTCGAGCGGCGCCGTAACGCCTTCGATTCGGTTGGAGGACTCAGTGCTCTGGATGACTGCCACTTGACGAAGTGTCTCCAAGGCTTGCGGGCTCTGCTCCTTGAAGAGAGCTTCTTTGCCCTTAAACTCCCGCAGCGCGCCGACGGCCAGCAGGAGACTCTGCGTGACCGGCTGGTGTTCTACGAAGCCGCCCTCGAATGACTTCACGCGGGAAGATCCATCTGAACCTTCTCCGTGACCGGTCCCCGAGAGGCGAGATGGTTGCTGATGCTTTCGAGGAGCGACCGCTCCTCCGTCCGGGCAGGCGCAAGCTCGATTAGGGCCTGCAGGAGTTGGTGGAAGAGAGCGTTCCGCCCCAGAGCCCGCGAGTCCACGTACTCGTTCACGCGGACCAGGTCTCCGGCCTTCCAGAGATGCATGAGACGGTGCACCTGATCGATCATCGGCGCGAGCGCTCCGTAGGCGTCGTAGCCCATGGTCTTGCGCTTGCGCTGATGCCATGGACGCAGCTTGACCTTGCTGCCAGTCCCTTCCTCGACTTCGGAGTTGTGCCCGTCGGAAACGATCTCCGAGTCTTCCTCTACTTCCTCAACCTGACCTCCCGTTCGGACCAAGATGTCGTAACGATCGGCCAGGTTCTTATCCGAAAGGTTGCACGACACAGCGTAGAGGATGCAGGCCCCTATCGGGGCATCGTCCATTTTGAAGTCATTGCGATGGAGCAGGTAATACGTCGTGACGTCATCTAGACCCGTCTCCCTCTGGCCGCCTCCGTTCAAGGACAGGGCGCGGCCTACGACGAAATCCACGACGATCCGCCTAACTGCCTTGAGAAAGTCCGAGACCTCCATAACCTTGCCCGGCTCGTTCGCTTTCCGGACGACTGGATGCTTGCTGTACGCCTCCAGCGCCGGTCCGGTGGCCGCCCAAACGAAGTCGGGGCCGCGGATTCCTGCGTCCCAAAATTCGCGGAGACGGTCGTAGATCTTCGATCGCATCTCTTCGAGCACGAGGTTGTCCCAACCGGGGCGGGCGACTGCCTCACGCTTCTTACAGACGAGCCAGACCGACGACGCGAGGCGGGCTCCGCCCGCTGCTTTGTTTGGCATTTCGGTTTGGATCGGCCAACTAGCCGACGCAACGAACCCAGCTGAAATCATCCCAGCCACCAAAGATTCCCAAGCGTCTGGTTGCTTGTGAGCGAAGACGATGACGAGCCTTCCTTCTGCTGAGAGCTGACGCCAAATGCTGCGAAAAGCCTCCGCCATCCCCTCTTGGTAAACCCTAATCGCCCGAGGGTTGTCGCCGCCGAGGCGGCCCGCGTGCTGAATAAGCTCGCCATCCTTGAGCGTCAGTGGCGGCCCGAATTCATGCGGATATCTGTCGCCCAGGGTTCTCCTCAGCCAGACGTAGAAGAAGTCGCTGAGGTCGGAATACGGTATCGCATCGAAGTAGGGCGGATCAGTCAGGATCAGATCGAATGGCCCGCGCCCGTCCTCGGTTGCGGAGCCCATGCCAATATCCGGCGTAGGCATGCCCCGTACAGCGGCCGTCGTATGCGAAGCGACCAGCCCGATCCATTCCACCGCGCCGACAAATCCGCCAGTGGCATTGCTCAGTGGGTTGACTTCGCAATAGTCCCAGTTGATGCGGAGTGCATAACGCTGGAAGGTATTCGATATCGTTTCTCGTCCGACATCCCAATGGCAGATAGTGCTGTTACGATCCGCGACCCGATCGACGGCCAACGTTAGATAGTCTGCGAGGGCCTGAGCGAAGATGCCCTCGTAGCCACACTTCTTGACTTCCGCTGGTAGCCGGCGAACCGCCGCTACCAAGGAAGCCAACGCGAGTAGCTGCCTATCGTTGAAAAGACGATCAAAGGTCGAAAGGCCGTACCTCGTCAAGCCAGAAAGGCCTCGAGCATTCGGAGACGGGCGGGCGGGGTCGATCGATTCAACCGGCCGCCCGTATGGGATGGCGGCGAGGATTTCATCAAGGGCCGTGCCGGCCTCTGAGAGGACGTTGCGCTCCGCTGCGCTCGGCACGCAGTACTCCTTCGCCTCCAGCCCCTCAACCACGACGCACGTCAGCGTTGCACTTGTGCGCCCCTGCTGACTCTCCAGCTGGATATCGTCTAGCGTCATCGCGACTGAATCCGGGCGGCCACAGCAAGGACATGACACGCCGGCCGCACTCATCGTCCCTTTCCCAAGTCGCCGGTCCGCTTCACGACGCTGTGCCGCGTTCGCACCCTCTATGGGTACCTTTGACTCTACCGTTAGCTCGACGGCAGATTTGTCTGCATTGGGTCTCATGAGGAGCAAGACACGTTTGCCGTCCTTCTTGCAGAGCCAACGCGTTTTCAGAAGGGGAATCGTTGCTCGGCAGTTCTTGCAGGTGACTGTCCGCGCCCAGAGGTATGCGATCGTTGGCTTCCCGTCGATCGTGGGATAGAACTTCTCAAGATTCGCCTTCGCATTCTGCAGAACCCACCAGCCCCAGGCCCGAACATGCCAGGCGAGATCAACATCTGGCGCTGGGAAAAGCCTTGACTGGACGGCCTGGAGATTCCGTTCGAGCTGCCTTTTCGTGAGCTTGCCGGTGCCTTTGAAGAAGGTCTCCATGAACTCCGGCGACTCCAGCGCGAACTGGGGCAGCGGCCGATGTTGGCCGGCGAGTTTCTGCGGATACTCGAGCGTGCACTTCAGGATGAACCAGGCTACCGGGTTGATATCGATCGCCGTCGCCTCACACCCAAGTCGCATCGCTTCGAGCGGAATCGCGCCGCCGCCGGCGAATGGATCGAGCACTCTAGGGGCGCGGCCGCCATAGGCCTTTCGAATCTCCTGGCGAAATTCCTCCATCGCGGGGACCGACTCGCGCCCCCAGTGCAGCACGCCGCCAACAGTCTCCTCGCGCTCCACCTCAATCGTCTTCCCGCCGACCTTCTTCTTCTCAATCTTCTTGACGACCGTGCCGCCGATCCTCTCGACCAGCTTCTTCCTCGCCTCCGGCGTCCCCGGGTCCGGCAGAAGCGTCGCGATCAGAGCCGCACGGCAAGCCGCCAATGGCCGTCTCGCCGGCCAGATGTGCAGCGTCGAGATATGCCCATGCCGCACGTTCTTCTCGTGCACCGAATCCAGCGACGCCTGCTTCAGCGGAAACGCGTGCTCTATAAGGCGATCATCGGACGTCAAAGAACCTCCTCTTGCTTTCCGCTCACCGCTTCGCCGGCCCGCCAAGGATTTGTACGAGGGCTGCTGCTAACGCCAGGCAGCCCGTTCCCCAGCACCACCGTCGCCAACTCTTGCGAGCTAGGCCGAGACCGAAGAGCAGTACGGTTAGATAAAGCCCGGCCCTGATGCCGTAGCTACTTGGATGTTGAAGAAGCCATGACCAACCCCAGCGTGCCAGCGCGAGCTCAGAGGCAGACGCGAAGCACAGCGCAACGATCACTGCCGCGGCCGTCCACGCTCTCAGGCGCCCCCGCTCGGAGGCGGCTCCCTGACTCGTGGCCTCTTGGGCAGCTCGTTCAGCCTCAGCCCGCGATCTGCTTGCCTCAGCCAGATCCTTCTCTGCCTGTTCGCTTTCTAGTCGAAGCCTAGCGGTGAGCGCGTCCCGCTCCTTGATCAGCTCTTCTGCTCTACGTCGCTGCTCCGCGTCGGCAGCCAACCGTTCTTTGCCTTCCCGCTCAACCTGGGCCTTCAGCGCCGCTCTTTCTTCCAAGAGGTCCTGTTGAATCGCGACCATCGCCACTTCCACC
>JBBSFL010000161.1:0-7162 GCA_038238735.1 Fimbriimonadales bacterium
ATCGGCGTGGGCGAACGCACGGGCAAACTCGCGCCCATGCTTGCCACCTGCGCCGAGCAGATGGAGCAGGAAACCGACGCGCGTTTGAAGTCCCTTGTCGCCGTCCTTGAGCCCCTGATGATCGTCGTTATGGGCATCCTCGTGGGCACCATTACGGTCTCCATCATCACCCCGATTTACTCATCTGTGCAGCACATCAAATAAAAACCTAACGGTTCGAAAAAAACTGCCGAAAACAAGAAAAGAGACGCCAATGCTTAACCGGAAACTATCAGCCAAAAAACGAGGATTTACCCTCGTCGAACTTCTCATCGTCATCGTAATCCTTGCCGTACTGGCCGCCATCGCTATCCCGCGATTCATGGACTCCGGTGCACGCAGCAAGGAAGCCAGCCTAAGGGGCGACCTGAAGCTCCTGCGCAACTCGATCGAGCTCTTCCACAACGATACCGGCGCTTGGCCCACGGCGCTTGCGGATTTGACGGGTAGCGCAGCTCCCGCGTCCGGCAAGGACAATGCAGGATCCTCCAAGACGATCACCGCCGGTGACTATAAAGGTCCGTATCTGCAGACGGTTCCGACCGATCCGATCGGCGGCGCTGCCTTCACATACGTGGTAACTTCTCCAAACGTGGGCAAGGTCACCTCGTCTGCCAGTGGCAACGGCCTCGATGGAACTGCCTACAGCAGTTGGTAACGCTCTCGCTCATAGCCGACGGGCATGAGCATTGGAGCCGTTAAGAGAAAGATCGCCCCGCAAGTCGGGGCGATCTTTTTTATTCGTATCCCGGCCGGCTCGCGATCTCGAAATCGTACAGCCCTTCAAGACCCTTCGCGTCCAACTTCGATAGGTTCTCCAGCCGGATGATCATTGCTTTCTGGCTTCCCTCTGGCACCGCGAGACCGCCCAAGAGATCGAACTTGTGAGCCAGAATCCCGGCGAGATCCGCCGAGGTATTCCGCGCATGCCCCGCGGGATACATCACCAGACCGCTATCGAAGGTTTCCCCGGATGAATCGGTGATCACCATCGAGGTCGGAATCCCGTCCGGATACCTCGCATCATAGTCCGCGCCTCCGTGCTCGAACTCGATCGTCGCCATCAGCTCACGGGTCTCCGGGTTCAACACCGCTTCCTGGCTAAAATCGTAGGGCGAAAGCATGAGCGTCTTCCAAATCTCATCCGAAGTCAGCCCTTCCAGGGCCTCGCTCTGGATAGCTTTCCGCAGCATCGTCGCAACGATGTAAACCATCGAGTGATCTGCCGACTGACGGGTGCGTGGATCCCGCTTCGCGGGATCGCCGATGATGCCGAAAGCCGGCTCATACGCCCGAATCAAAATCTTAGCGATTCGCCCCGGCTCTGCCAGGCCCGGATTCGAAACCAAAAGATTGATCAACCCCTGGAGGGCACCCGCGGACTGATGCTCGTACAGCCCAAGCTTGAAGTGCATGCCCATGACGGCAAAGTCGTCGCCGGAATGGCTGAACACCAGATCGAACGGCGAGTCCCCGTTCGTCGGCTCGAACTGCCGGAAGATCGCTTCCGGATTTCGGAAGATGTCCTTCGGTCCAATGAAGCCATTCATCGCCCTCTTCATGCTGAGCACTGCCGCCTCGGTCGAGATCGCCGCCGAGGCGCCCTTCGAGTCGCTGAGCTGTTTGCCGGCCCGAATCGCCCGCCAAGGAATGTAGTGCGCCACCGACATCCCGATCGCGGTCTCGATCTGCTCCGCCGTCGCTCCCATCAGCGCCCCGTAAACCGCCGCCGAAGCGATCGCGCCGTGGACGACGTGGTCGATGCGATAAGACTTCAGGGAGAACACCTCCGCCAGCCGGCCGCGAATCTCGTCTAGCAGCACCATCGCTTGCAGCGCGGTCGCCCCGTCTTTCCCGCTCTGCTGGCACGCCGCGATCACCACCGGATAGAAGTCGTTGTGCCCAAACTCGCCCGCCGTGTGCCCGAGTGCCGGGTTATAGCCGAAGTTCGTCCCATTGGAGTCCCACTCCCGCACCGCAGAGGAGTTCGCCACGATCGCCTTCTCAGCCTTCAATTTCTTGTCGCTGCCGAAGACGCAGGCTCCCCGCTCGTCGGGATAGTCCAACGCTTCATTGCGCAAGATCGTCGGAGCGTTCGTGTGCAGGGCCAACGCGGACACTCCGCACAGCAAGGAGTCGGAATGAAACAGCCGCACCCTGTCCAAAACGGTCTCGCTCGGCCCCGATCCCAAGGTCCCCGCCAAAAAGTCGATGGCAAATTGCCCGATGCCTAGGGCCTGATTAGTATCGCGAGGCAGGGTGACGGCGGTGCTCATGAATCGCGAAGTGTACCGACGCGAACTTGACCGCTACTCCGGCTTACCGTGGGAACTCTTGATCCGAATCCGAATCGGCGTTCCTTCGAGCGGATAAGCCGCCCGAATCTTGTTCATCAGATACCGCTCGTAGCTGAAGTGCACCAGCTCCGGATCGTTGACGAACAGCAGGAAGGTTGGCGGGCGGGTAGAAACCTGCGTCGCGTAGTAGATCTTTAGCGCCCGTCCTTTTGAGCTATACGGCCGTGAAAATGCCGCGTCTTGGATCAGCCGGTTCAAGGTCCCCGTCGAAATCCGGAACGAGAAATTCTCGACCGCGCGCATAACGTTGTCCAGAACCGGCTCCAGCCCCGCGCTCTCGGTCGCTGAGGTGAACGTCGCCGGCGCGTAGGCCAACTCCGGCACCTGGTCGCCCAGGATGCGCATGAAGTCTTTCTTAAGGGGGCTCTTGCCCTTCGGAAAACCATCTGGCGGCTCTTGGGTGTCCCACTTGTTGACCGCCCACACGACCGCCTTTCCGGCATCGTGCGCTACCTTGGCGACTCGCTTGTCGCCATCCGTCAAGCCTTCGCTCCCGTCGATGATTACCAGTGCGCACTCGGCGCGCTCGATGGCCCGAGTCGCCCGGTCGACCATGTAGTATTCGACCGTTCCCTGAATCTTGCCACGGCGTCGGATGCCCGCCGTATCCACTAGTCGAAACGGCTGGCCGCGATACTCGAGCTGCGTGTCGATCGCGTCCCGCGTGGTGCCCGCGATGCTGCTCACGATCATCCGCTGCTCGCCTGTGAAGGCATTGATTAGCGAAGACTTGCCGACGTTCGGCCGACCCACGATGGCGACCCGGATCTCGTCCTTCTTCTCTTCGTCCGCGTCCACCCTCGGGAGAAGGGTGACGATCTCGTCGAGAAGGTCGGCGACGCCGCGCCCGTGTAGGCCCGAGACGGGATAAATCTGGTTTCCGATGCCTAGCGCATAAAATTCGTTCGCGAAATCGTCCCGGTTCGCGTGGTCGGCCTTATTCACCACGACGAGGATCGGCTTCTTGATCCCGCGCAGGGCGTTCGCCAACTCCAGATCGTCCGGATTCGTGCCGTCCAGCACGTCCGTCATAAACAGAATCACGTCGGCTTCTTCGATCGCGATATTCGCTTGGACGCGAATCTGTTCAGCAAAAGGATCTTCTTCCGCGAAAACGATTCCGCCCGTGTCCACCATTTGGAATCGCTGGCCGTTCCACTCCGTTTCAGCGTAGAGACGGTCTCGCGTAATGCCGGGCGTGTCTTCGACGACCGCCAGACGCGACCTCACCATTCGGTTGAAAAGCGTGCTTTTTCCGACGTTGGGACGACCGACAATGACCACGACGGGCAGCTTCGAGCGCATGGGGGAGGTAAAAGAGTACCCGATGAGCCCCTTTGAGCTTCGTTCCCGCACGCACGCCCGGTCGGCCCGGACCCTTGCCTTGCTGCTCGCGGCAATCGCAACATCGGCTTACTCTGAGCCGCCGGCCAAGACCGCTCCGGGCTGGACGCTCGGCGCGTTCGCGGGCCACGGCTATACGATTTTAAGCTCCGAGGTGAACCGCGACGCCATCGGGCTCAACATTGGCTACGGTAAGCCCGAGCCGCATTTCCGGATCGGAAAGCTCCCGGCCCAGCTCGTCTTCGAAGGCTACACCTTCAACACTCGCAGCGACGGGATCAACGAGTCGAAGCCCTTCGCGGAGACCGTCTTTGGGGCCATGTCTTACGCCCGCTGGCGCTGGCCCCGAAAGCACGGCATCGGGGCGTATCTCGATTTCGGCATCGGCCTGTGCTACGCCGACCGCTCCAACCGGGACCTCGACAGCCGCGTCGACAGCACCCCATATCTCGGAGGTGGCTTCGCCTTACCGTCGGGCAAAGGGGAGTGGCTCGTCGGCGCCGCTTGGCTCCATGTCTCGAACGCGGGCACGAAGGGCCACAATCAGGGAATGAACTTCCTCATGATCGGAGCTCGCCACCGCTTCTGAACACGAGCGGGGCACGAGGTGGGTGAAAACGACTCAAGAAGTCCATGGGTGAAGAGATCCGACTCATGAGGCGGCGGATCAGACTTTTTCCAGCTTAGCAAGCTTCTGGACAAGTTTCTTCACCCCGACGACGCCAGGGAATGCGACCGTGACCTCGGCGTCGTCACGAACCGGATTGCAGGCGACCACGACGCCTATGCCAAATTTTGCATGGCGTACGCGGTCGCCCACGTCGAACGGAGGTTTCCAAGAGGGGCCGCGCAGAGGGCGGTCGGATTCGACGACCGCACGTCGGGGCTCGGTGACTGTGTAGGTGCCCGTCCGCTCTTGCCGGACCGAACGCAAGCCTGGCGTGTAGCCGGCGGGGCCGGTGTCGAGAAGCTCTTCCGGAATTTCATCGAGGAAGCGCGACCGGCGATTGAAGCTTGGCTGCCCGTATAGCGCGCGACGATGGGCGTGCATTAAGTGAAGCTCTTCTCTTGCTCGTGTCATTCCGACATAGCAGAGCCGCCGCTCTTCCTCGAGCTCGGTATCGGAGGTCAGCGAGCGGGAATGGGGGAACACGCCCTCCTCTAGGCCGACCATGAAGACCACCGGAAACTCCAAGCCCTTCGCCGAGTGAAGAGTCATGAGGGTGACCGCATCCCCGCCCTCCGCCAGATTGTCCACGTCGGCAACGAGGGAGACGCTCTCCATAAATCCCGCGAGCGAGGGCTCTTCAGCCGTGGCATCGTATTCAGCGGTCACGTTCAGGAGTTCTTGGAGGTTTTCGAGTCTACCGATCGACTCCTGCGAATTCTCAGTCTTGAGCATGTCCACGTACCCAGACCCGTTGAGAAGGACTTTCAAAACCGGGGAGACTGGGCCAGCCTCCGCAACTTCCTCCGCGTGTTTGATGCAACTGACGAAGGCGCGCACACCGCTCCCTGTTCTCTTGGGCAATGATCCCTGAACGTCTTGCGAGGCCAGCGCTTCAAACAGATTGAGCGAGCGCTCGTTGGCCCAAGTCTCGATCTCCTTCATCGCGCCCTGCCCGATGCCCCGAGTTGGGACGTTGAGCACACGCCTTACCGAAACGTCGTCACGATCGTTCAGGGTCAGCCGCAGGTAGGCGAGCATGTCCTTGACTTCCTTGCGCTCATAGAACCGCTGGCCCCCAATGAGAACGTGGGGGATCCGCATGGTGAGGAAGGCCTCTTCCATTACCCGCGACTGAGCGTTGGTTCGGTAGAGCACGGAGAAGTCTCCGTACTTCCTTCGTCCGGTTCGGACGTCTCTCAGAATGGCGTCCGCGACCGTCATGCCTTCGTCGTGCTCGGTGCCGGCTTGATTGAGGGTGATAGGAACGCCCTGATCGTTCTCCGTCCAGAGGCGCTTGACAGCGCGTGATCGGTTCTTGGAAATGATCTCGTTCGCTGCCGCGAGAATGGTTTTTGTCGACCGGTAATTCCTTTCGAGCTTTACGATCTTTGCATCGGGATGGTCCGAACCGAAGCGAAGGATGAGGCTGACGTCGGCCCCTCGCCATGCATAGATGGACTGGTCGTCGTCTCCGACGACGACGATATTGCGGTGGCGCGCCGAGATGAGGTTGACGATTTGGTATTGGGCGAAGTTGACGTCCTGATACTCGTCGACCATCACATGGAGGAAACGCTCCTGATACTTATCTCGAACCTCTTCGCGCTGCTCCAGCAATCGCACCGTGTAAAAAAGGATGTCGTCGAAGTCGAGCGCGTTCGACTTGTGAAGGAGAGAATTGTAGGACTTGTAGATTTCAGCCGTTATCCGCTCCATGAAGCCGGTCGTCTTCTCCGCGTATTTCTCCGGCGTCAGAAGCTTCTCTTTTGCGCTAGATATCTCGCTCAGGACGGCTCTAGCCTGGATGCTTTTGTCGTCGATGTTCTTGAGCTTGAAAATCTCTCGAATTAGGGAGAGCTGGTCGCTGTCGTCGTAGATGATGAAGTTGGGATCGAGGCCGATGTGCTTGCCGTCGATGCGCAGCATCCGAGCGCACAGGGAGTGGAACGTGCCGATCCACATCTTCTTGGCCGCCTCGCCGACCAGGTTCTCCACACGCTCCCGCATCTCTCTCGCCGCCTTGTTGGTGAAAGTCACCGCCAGGATTCGGTAAGGGGGGACGCCATCTCCGATCAGCCGTGCGATCCGCATAGTGATCACCCGCGTCTTGCCCGATCCCGCTCCCGCAAAGATCAAAAGGGGGCCCGAAGGATGCAGGACCGCGTCCCTCTGCTCGGGATTGAGGGTCTCCAAATCGAGCAGTGGGAGGGGCATCAGTTGATTATGGACTTCGGGCACTCTGTTCCTACGGCGGGCGGGGGTGTGGCAAAACCCGGCGACCCGCCTTATCCTGTCGGAGTAAAGCAAAGCAAGACGTTTGTGACATCGCGAAAGATGCGAGCGTCATAATAAGCCTACAGTCGGCGATTCGCGCCGGAGGATTTTGATGAAGCGATTACTCGGAGCCTTGGCCCTTACCGCCGTGATTGGCGCGGCGTTTGCCCAAGCACCTTTCACCGTCGTGAGCCCGCGGAACTACAACCCGGACACGAACGGACCTCTCACCCGCGAGAAGATCGTGGTGAAGTTCCCCAAGAACAGTATTCCCAGCAACGGCTACGTGGGAATCTATTTGGGCGCAACGCGCGGCGACAAGATCGAAAACGAGAAGTTCGTCGAAGCGACAACCTTGCCTCTCCAGGGCAATTACTACGTTTACACGCTCGACACGAAAGCCCGACAGATCGCGGACGGAATGTATACGCTTCGAGCCGTTCTGTTTGTGGACTACTCCGATCGACCGCGAGAGTTG
>JBBSFL010000162.1:0-7144 GCA_038238735.1 Fimbriimonadales bacterium
TCCCAGATCGCGGGTAGGCCGAGTATCGGTTCGTGGCTGAGCTATGGCCTTGGCACCTTCAATAACGACCTGCCCACTTACGTTGTCCTAACGAGCATCGGAAGCGGGAGAGCGGACGACCAGCCGCTCTACGACCGTCTTTGGGGTTCGGGCTTCGTCCCGACCCAGCACCAGGGCGTCAAGTTTCGCAACACCGGCGACCCGGTGCTGTTCCTTTCGGACCCGCACGGCATCGACCGCGAGACGCGTCGCGGGATGCTGGACGAGCTGATGGGGCTTAACAAGATTCAGCGCACAGTCTCTGGTGATCCCGAGGTCGATACGCGCATTTCACAGTACGAGCTCGCCTTCCGCATGCAAGCCTCCGTCCCGGACTTGCTGGACATTTCGAAGGAGCCGAGCGGCGTGCTCGAGATGTATGGGCCCGACGTTAAGCGCAAAGGCTCGTACGCCTATAACTGTCTCCTTGCCCGGCGCATGGCGGAAAGGGGCGTTCGGTTTGTGCAGCTTTTCCACATGGGCTGGGACCACCATTTCAACCTGCCCAAGGCGATCAAGGGCCAGGCGCAGGATATCGACCAACCCTCCGCGGCGCTGATCAAAGATCTCAAGCAGAGGGGAATGCTCGACGACACGCTCGTCGTGTGGGGCGGCGAATTCGGGCGGACCGTGTATTCGCAGGGCGATCTGAAGCCGACGGATTACGGCCGGGATCACCATCCCCGATGCTTCTCGATCTGGATGGCGGGCGGCGGAGTGAAGGGTGGTCAAACCTACGGTTCTACCGACGACTATTCGTACAACATCACGGACAAACCGGTTAGCGTCCACGATCTGCACGCGACGATGCTCCACTTGCTGGGCATCAACCACGAGCACCTGACCTATCGATATCAGGGACGCGACTTCCGGTTGACCGACGTTTTTGGAAATGTGGTCAAAGACCTTATTCGCTGATGAACGAGCTGGGACTATGAACTCTGCAGCCGTATTGGTCATCGGAAGCGCAAACCTGGACATGGTCTTTCAGTGCGACCGAATTCCCAAGCCCGGCGAGACCATCCTGGGAACCGGCTTTTCCACCCATCCCGGAGGCAAAGGGGCTAATCAAGCCGTGGCAATCGGACGCCTCGACGGCAGGGTGGCTTTCATGGGCTGCGTGGGATCGGACGCCTTCGGAGATTCCCTCGCCGACAGCCTACGTCAAGCCGGAGTCGATCTCAAGTGGCTCTCGCGAAGTCCGGATATTCCCACTGGAACAGCGAGTATCGTGGTGGATTCCTCTGGCATGAATTCGATCGTGGTGGCTCCCGGAGCCAACGGCTGCGTCACTTCGGAGCGGGTGGAAGCCGTGTTAAGTGAAGCGGCGCACGAAGTCGTGCTTTGCCAACTTGAGATTCCTCTGGACGCCGTAGAGCAGGCGTCGAAAGCGGCAACCTTCATTCTGAACCCCGCGCCCGCGTGTCCTCTTCCGGAGGGCCTCCTCGCACGGTGCGCGGTGATCACGCCAAACGAGTCGGAGACGGCGATGCTGACCGGGATCGATCCCGCGACGAACGAAGATTGCTTGCGAGCGGGCAAATCGCTTTTGGACAGAGGAGTGAAAAACGTTGTGATCACTCGGGGGGCGCAAGGAAGCTACTGGGTTTCGTCGGCGGGGGGCGGTCGATCCTTCCCGGCTCCATTTGTCTCAGCCATCGATACGACGGCAGCTGGCGATGCCTTCAATGGGGCTCTCGCCGTCTTCTTGGCGGAGGGTCGCGACATGGCGAACGCGATCGCTCTCGCCAACTGCGTAGGCGCCCTCTCGACGACGAAGAGGGGCGCGCAGGAATCGATGCCCACTCTTCTGGAGCTCAAGCACCTAGCTGGGGACCTCTACTAGGGTCCGACGAACGCCGCGTTGACCATCGTATCGAAAGTTTTGCGCACCTCGTCGGAGTTGCCAAGACCCTGCGACATGAACACGGCTACGATTCCGCGCTGACGGTTTGTCCAGAATTCCGTGCCGAACGCCCCGGTGTGCCCAAATGAGCCGACCGGCTTAAGAGCCATCATCCCGGAGCCGCTTCGAATGACCGCGAAGCTCAGACCGAAGCCTTGGGCGTCCGAGTTGTCCATGAGCAAAGAGCCCGTCTGAATCGTCGACATCGTGTCGACGGCAGCCGGGGAGAGGATGCGGACGCCATTCAGCTCGCCTCCTGCGGACACGCATTCGAGAAGCATCGCCATATCCTGGGCGGTCGAGTACAAACCGCCAGCGGGATTCGCGAGCTTCGCTCCGCGACGGAACGGATTCTCCTCTAACGCTTTCAGGGCACCGTTCTCGCGAACGTAGACGCTCGCAATGCGCTGGTACATCGCTTGCGGCGCGAACATGAAGGTGTCTTTCATTCCCAGGGGCTCGAAAATGTTGCGCTGTAAGAACTGATCGAACGTCTGGCCCGAGGCGACCTCGACGATGCGTCCGAGTGCGGCAAAGCCGGGGCCGCTATAGGAGATCCGGTCGCCGGGATCGGCGATGAGCGGCTCGTGGCCCAGGAGTTTGCCGTATTCCGCCAGCGTCAGCTTTCGCTTTTGGTCGTCGTCTAGCCCAGCGGGGTCATTGGAGCCGATCCCGCCTGTATGAGATAGCAGCGCACGAATCGTGAGCCGGCCCTTCATCGGGCGCATCTTGCCGTCCGATTCCTTGACCATCGGGTTATGGAACTCGGGAATGTACTTTTCGACGGGATCGTCCAGCAACAGGAGTCCTCGCTCGGCACACATGACCACCGCAATAGCGGTCACGGGTTTGGTCATCGACATAATTTGGAAGATCGTGTCCGTCCGCATCGCCCGGTCCGGCCCCAGCGTGGCGTTACCTTGAGCGTCAAGGAGCACGGTCTTGCCGTGACGCGCGACCAGCACAACGGTGCCCGCGACCTGTTTGGCTTCGCAAAACTGCTTCATCCGCGCAGGGATCGCGGCGAGGCGAACCGGATCGAAACCGTCCTTTGGCCCCGCCAAGAAAGTGGAGCAAAGGCAGCTGGCGAGTAGAGAGAGTGTGATCATTTGACTTGGTGAAGGGTGTCCAGGATGGTGCCGTCGACCCAGGTGACGAGCCCCACGATGGGGCCTCCGGTTTCGGCGGGCTGAGGCGGACCGCCACAGAGATTTTCGGCGTCGGTTTTGAGCTCGGCAAGGGTTCGGATCGGGAGCTTAGAAGTTTTTGCCGCCTCGATGAGGTCGGTCCGACGCGGATTGATGGCCAGGCCGCGCTCGGTGACGACGACGTCGACAAGTTCTCCCGGACCGCAGAAGGTCGTCAGACGGTCTCGAATAATCGGGACTCGGTTCCGGAAAGTTGGTACGGCGAGAATCGTGCATTTGCTGAACAGGGCATCCTGCCAGCCGCCAATGCCGTGCAACATCCTGCCATCGGAGTGGCTGACGACATTCGCATTGAAGTCGAGGTCGATCTCCGTCGCGCCAAGTAGCGCGCAATCCAGCATCGACGCGATATTGCCCTTGCCGTGGTAGTTGTAGCTAGTGAACGGGCTGGTCATCAAGTGGCGCGCGTTCCGCTGGATGGATCGAACACCTTCGAGGTCGAAGGTCTGCCCGTCCAAGATGTAATCCGTTCGCCCATCATCCAGCATCTCGACGACGTACTGCGTGCTTCCACCTCGTATAAACCTCGCGGTGACTTGATGCTCGCGCATAAGATCGCCCGCGAACTTGGTGAATGCCAGAGAAGTCCCACCGGCTCCGGCCTGAAACGACCAACCGTCCCGCATGATCCCGCAGTCGAGCAGGAGCTGAGCTGCCATTTCGGCGATTAGCAGGCGCTCGGGCGACCGCGTGATCTCGGTCGTGCCAGAGACGATCTGGTCCGGATCGCCGATGCGGTCGACTACGACAACCTGATCGACGTAATTCCCCTCGATTTGCCACGGGGCGCATGGGAACGGCATTAGGTTGTCGGTAATCGCGATCACGTGGTCGGCGAAATGAGCGTCGGCAACAGCGAATCCAAGACTGCCACAGGCGGAAGGACCGAAGGCGCCGGTCATGTTGCCAAACGAATCCGCCGAGGGCGCGGCGATGACGGCGATGTCGATTCGGACGTCACCATCTTGGATCGCCCGGTAGCGCCCGCCGTGCGAGCGTAAAACGGCTTGACCCCGCATCTTCCCCGCTGATGCATACGCGCCGACGGGCCCGTTCAAGCTGCCCTCGATGTGGTGGATCGTCCCGTCTTCGAGATAGGGAATCAGATCCGCATGGGTGGGGAAAACCGCGGTGGGAAACCAAATTAGATCCTTGGCTCCGAGCGCTTTCGCGGCTTGAAAGAGTTGGGCAGCCACCAAGTCTCCGTTGCGGAAATGATGGTGCGTCGAGACCACCATTCCGTCCTTTAGGCCCGCGCGTTTGAGCGCGGTTTTGAGATCGGTCGCCGTCTTGTCCCCGTTCGACGTATAGTCCGCGCAGGTGCGAATGGGCGGCGCGTGCTGTGCACCTTTGGGACGAAGGCGCCCGACTCCCAAATAGGGATTGTCGCCCGGCACCTTGCGTCCGGCCGCGTTCACCGCTAGCAACGTTTCCGTAATCATGGTCCGGCCATCTCCAAGATCCGTCGCGCCCGTTCATAAACCGGTGCATCGACCATCTGCCCGTCCACCTGGATGGCGCCGACGCCGTCTGCGATGGCGATGTCGAACTGATCGACGATAGCTCGCGCCCGAAGCAAGGACTCACGGTCGGGCGCAAACGCTCTATGCACGATCCCAATCTGACGCGGATGGATGCAGCCCACCCCATCGAACCCTCGGGATCGAGCTCGACAGGCGTACGCGAACAAGCCTTGGTCGTCATCGAGCTTCGAATAGACCGATGCCAAAGGTGACACGCCTGCCGCGCGGGCGGCGTTCACAACCTGGCCCTCGGCCCACGCGCTTTCTTCAGCGCCGGCCGTTCTCTCCGCATGGATGTCCGCAAGATAGTCCTCCAGACCAACAGCAACCGCAGCGACGCGAGGCGACGCACTCGCGATTTCAAAGGCGCGCATCACTCCCTTGGCCGATTCTAGGATCGGCAAGAGCCAAGACTCCGAACCCAATCCCGTCAATAACCGATCCAGCCCTGCGATATCCTCCACCGATTCAGCCTTCGGAACCAAATACGTGTGTACTCCCTGATCCGCCGTCGCTCGGACGTCGTCCAATCCGCGCTCGCCCGAGTTAATTCGGACGCAGCGCTCCGCGTCTTCCCAATCAAGGTGGTGCAGCGCCTGCCGAACCATGGACCGGGCCGCGTCTTTGGCATCCGGAGGCACGGAATCTTCAAGATCGAGGATCAATCCATCGGGCCGATATAGCCCCACATTTGGAAAAAGCTTCGGGGTATTGCCCGGCACATAGAGGCGAGTTCGCCGAAGGTCCGAGTGGCGCAAACTCGACTTCCGACGCGCGAGATCGGGCAACGGCAGCCGCAGATGCGCGGCGAGGGCAGCCTCAAGCCTAGCCTCTAATGCGAAAGGGAGAGCCCCCGCATCGCGGACTTCGAGACGCACATTCGGTCGCCCGAAGCGATCTGCGACGGATTGCACTTGGGCCCGCACGGCGTCCCCATACATCGACTCGACGTCGCTGCAGACGTGGACTGAGAAGGACTTCGCATGCTCGACCGAGACCTGGGCGTCCCCCCGGATGCCTTCGCCATAAAAACCGACGGTGGTCATTGCCAGGCCACCTGGAGCCAAGTCGTCCGCCATGCGGCATCGTGCCGTCCGCCCGCCTCTGCATAGGGCAGCAGGCTAATCGACGCCCGGCCTGGAAGTAGCAGTTCTAAGCTCGGCCCGAACTGGCAGCTCTTCGGCCCAAAGCGAAGAACCGAATCTGGCAGCAACTTCGGCAGGCGCAGCGTCTCCTCCTTACGAAATCCGTCGAACAAGCTGGCGGCATACACCCACGGTCCGCACGACACGTAGGCGAAGTCTTTCCTGACGATTTCCTGGCCATGGTGCTCGATCGTCTGGGTATACGGATGGACCCGGATCGAGGTCTTCGCACGCCATTCGAGCGTATCACCCGGGTTCCAATTTCGCTTGAGGTTCCAAAACCCGCGGTCATCCATCTCGGCCGCTACGGCAACACCTTCCACGGAAATCGCGAGCGCCTCGCCCCACATGGGCTGCCGGAGAGAAAGTGTCATCTCGCAAGGCTCTGAACTTTCGAACGCGATCGAACCCGTGACCTCCCCGTCAGCCCATGCGACGGACTGCCGGAAAATTACCGACTTGCCATCGCGCTCGAACTCGTGCCTCGCGGGAAGAAATAGATTGATACTAACGCCGTGATCGTTCGCCGTCGCAGCCATCGCCGACGCATTTTCAAGCGCTAAGGCCCCGCTCGACTTGCAGCAGGCCCAGTGGTAAGTGTTGTTCCGGCGTCCGTTGGGAAAAGTGAAATAGCACCAGTCACTGCCATTCTCGTCGGCGGCACCGACAAGCGAGTTCAAGAAAGCATTTTCGAATGCCTCCGCATATCGGCCATCTCCTGTCAAGCGGAAAAGTTCGTAGCTAAGGCTCAACCATGTCGCGGTCGAACAAGTCTCAACAATTCCCTCCGGGTGGAAAAATCCCTTCGCGTTGAAGACTTCCTTGTGGCCGGCGATCCCGCCCCAGGGTCCGCCAAGGGGAGTCAGATGGTGGGCATCGACGTTGTCGTGGTGCGCCCGAACGGCTTGCACCAGGCGCGGATCGTCCGTTAGACGGAATAGAGCGAGCATGCCCTGCAAGGTCCAGAGGATCTGATAGGCCTTTCCCGTCCCGATCTCCGCTACGTCTCGTGAAGGCTCAAGTAGGCCAAGACCTTTGGCCTCCGCCTCCTCCAAAATCTTCAGGGCCAGGACCGTATATCTGCGATCACCGGTTGCTGCGGAAAGCAGCGCCAAAGGTTCGAGCAAAATCGTGCTGCTCAGACCCTGATGGTTGCCCTGCTCGATCACCGACCGGCCAGACTCAAAGGTGTCGACCAGAAGGTCGCCGATCCTCACGGCGATCTCTCTTCCCTGTGACTCGATCTCTGCCGCACGAAGTAGGCCCAAAATCATCCACGCGTGAACCCACAGATCCCAAGTTCGCACTTCAGACGCCGACTCA
>JBBSFL010000163.1:0-7103 GCA_038238735.1 Fimbriimonadales bacterium
AGATGAAGTCGGACATCAAGGCGATCGGCGATCGACTTACCAAAGTCGAAGGCCGTCTCCCTAACTTCGATGTCAGCGGAGACCTGAACACCGTAGTCCTCGGCGGCTACAGCAGCGGTCACACCAACGGCATCACCGTCGACGGTCGCCCGACCGGCGTTGGACGTGGCAACCCGCCCGGCTTCGTCGGCGTGAATCGCGATCTGACGTTCCTCCACGAAGGCGCCTTCACGATCGTCAGCCATAACGAAGATCCTAACGCGATCAAGTTCCATGCGACGGGCGTGGCGGGCAACATGCTCGGCGGCACGCTGGGCAGCACAGGCTCGTTCGGCGGCGGATTCCCCGGAGCTGGCGTTCCCAACGGCAACTCGAGCTTCTCGGGTGCTTTCGGAAACCAGTCCGATGTGTTCCCTGGCTCGTCCTTCAACGAGGGCAGCGAGAGCTTCTACTTCCAGGACTTCAATGTCCAGTTCAACACCAGCATCGCTGGCCTGAAGTTCAACGCTCAGGTCGGTCGAGTTGGCTATAAGGTTTCGCCTTACCTCTTCCAAAGAGAGGATACGACTCCTTACTTCGCCAACGATCGCTGGGACAACGGCGAGTGGAACTTCGACGGCGCCATCCTTGGCTTCAACTTCGGTCGAGCCAAGCTAGACGTCTTCGGCGGTCGCGCCTCCAGCTTCGTCGATAACCAGGGCAACCTCGTGCAGCCGATGTACACGGGTCGCGACGTTATCGGATACACGCCTGGCGATCCCGATCGACCTCGCGGTCACTTCGGTGGCTTCGGCGATACCGGCCTCGACTTCCAAGTCGATCAGCTCCTCGGCGCCAAGCTCGGTCTGCCCCTCGGCAGCACGGGTGCCTTGAATCTCGCCTACATCTGGCTTGACAGCAATTCGGTTCTCAACACGGGCACGTCTTCCGCGCCCGCGCTTGCGAATGGAACGGCCGTCTACGGTGGCGACGTTAAGTTCAACTTCGGTGGTATCGCCGTAAGCGGCAGCTACTCGAAGAGCGACCTTCGCTACGACGGGCACAGCGTCAACACTCACGACGACTCCATGTGGACCGTCGGAGCCAGCTACGCTCGCGATCGTTGGGGACTGGCCGGTGGCTACAAGCGCATCGATCCGCTCTTCAGCGCGCCGGGCGACTGGGGCCGCATCGGCATCTGGTGGAATCCGACGGACCTTAAGGGCTTCCATGCGAACGCCTGGTTCGATCTGACCAAGAGCCTCCGCCTTTCGGCGTCGGGCGAGTGGTACACCGGAACCGATACGACGATCTTCGGGACCACGGGGCTCAGCAACGACGACAAGCTTAACCGCTGGGTCGTTGGGCTCGAGTACAAGCTGGCTACCAGCTACAACCTCGCCCTCGGGTACGAGGAAGTGGACTGGGATCTCTCGAACCGCGCCGGTTTCACCGGCGGCAAGCCGCGAGAGCGCTGGTACAACGTGGGCTTCGGCTTCGACCTGGGCAACCGGGCCAAGCTGAGCGTCCTCTGGCAGATCAGCGACTACGACGGTAAGGGCGTCTTTGGATTCGATCCGTTCAGCGGCGGATCCAATGCGAACTCCACCGGAACGCGAGCAACGGGCGGTCTCATCACCACCCAGCTCTCGATCAAGTTCTAAAGCTTCGGCTTCGGAATAAGAAATGCCTCTCCAACTTCGGTTGGAGAGGCTTTCTGCTTTATTTGGCTCGGGATCAAGTGCCCGTTGGAAGGGAGACCCTGAAAACGCTTCCCGCCTCCGATGGCGACGAGGAAACGCTAACCGTTCCGTGGTGGCGTACAATCGCGCGCATCACCAGACTCAAGCCCATTCCCGCGCCCGGATACTCGTCGCCATTGACCTTTTCGAACGGAAGGAAGATCCGCTCCGCATGCTCCTCGGACAAGCCGATTCCGTCGTCGCGCACCGAAAAACCACCGTCAGTCCGCTGGACCCAAACATGCCTAGCGCCAAACTTGGCCGCGTTCTCAATTAGCTCGAGAACAACCGTCCGCAAAAGCGTCGAATCGGCGGAAACCCGAATATCCGGATCGACAGTGACCTCGACGCTATTCGTCCTCCGAGTCAGCTCTCCGGCGATAGTGTCCGCGACCGCCGACACGTCGACTGAGCCAACGTGCATCTCCTGCCTTCCCAAGCGGGAATAGCGAAGCAGCGCGTCGATCAAGCCCGACATCTTCCGCGCGCTAGCGTTTATGCGAGCGAGCTCCTCGAAAGCCGCCGCAGGCAACTTGTCCAAGAAATCCTCTTCCAGGATCATCGCACCGCTCATAATGCTGCGCAGGGGCCCGCGCAGGTCGTGGGAGACGGAGTAGGCGAAGCCTTCTAGCTCCTTCTCCGCCGCCGCCGCGCGCTCCTCGGCGACCGCCAGCAGGGCTTCCAGGGACATCTCAGTATTTGACATGGTGGCTCTCCTTCACCTTGCGTGGAGCAAGTATACGCCGCCTGGGTACGCTCCGCGACGATGCTCACGCTCACGGGCCAAAGGCTGTCCCTCGAGCAACTTGAAGCGGTAGCCCACGGGGAAAAGGTCGAGTTGTCCGCCGACGCCATCGCTAAAATGGCCGCCTCCCGCGAGGTCATCGAGTCCATTATCGCCCGAGGCGATGTCGTCTACGGAGTCAACACCGGATTCGGCAAGCTGAGCGACGTCCATGTCCCTCCGACCGACCTTCGTCAGCTCCAGCTAAATCTCGTGCGCAGCCACTGCTGCGGCCTCGGCGAACCGCTTTCCGTGCCGGAAGTCAGGGCGATGATGGCCCTCCGAGCGAACGTCCTCGCCATCGGCATGAGCGGTGCGCGTCCCCTTGTCGCCGAAGCGCTCGTCGCGATGCTCAACGCTAACGTGATCCCGGTCGTCCCCTCGAAGGGTTCGGTCGGCGCGAGCGGTGATCTCGCGCCCCTCGCGCACTTAGCCCTGGGCTTGATTGGAGAGGGCGACGCGTTCTTTGGCGGCAAGCGGATGCCTGCAAGCGACGCCCTGCAGTGGGCGCAAATCGAACCGCTGCTGCTGGAAGCGAAAGAAGGCCTGGCCCTTCTCAATGGAACCCAAGCGATGGGCGCGGTAGGCGGGCTTGCCCTGATTCGCGCTCTGCGGCTCACGCAAGTCGCCGACATCGCCGGCGCGATGTCCCTCGAAGCTCTTCTCGGTACGCCGGTTGCCTTCGACCCGAGAATCCACGCCGCACGCCCCCATCCCCACCAGCAAGCCGTCGCAGAAAATCTCTGCGGCCTGCTCGATTGCAGCGAGATTCGGGAGTCCCACGTCGAAGGTGATCCAAGGGTTCAGGATGCATACTCCCTGCGCTGCATGCCCCAGGTACACGGAGCCGTCCGAATGGCCCTCGAGCACGCGCGCGAGACGCTGGAAATCGAGAGTGGGAGCGCGACCGATAATCCCCTCGTCTTCGTCGAAAACGGCGACGTCCTCAGCGGTGGAAACTTCCACGGAGCGCCGCTCGCGATGGTGCTCGACTACTCCGCGATCGCCGTCACCGACCTCGCCGGCATCTCCGAGCGAAGACTCGATCGCCTCATCAACCCCGACCTCAACGAGCATCTGCCCGCCTTCCTCACCAGCCACCCCGGCACGGGCAGCGGATTCATGATCGCCCATGTCGCCGTCGTCGCCCTGCTCAACGAAATGAAGGTGCTCGCCCATCCGTCCTCCATCGACAACCTGCCCACCTCGGGAGGAAAGGAGGACCATGTCTCGATGGGGATGACGGGTGCGCTGAAGCTTCGCACGATCGTCGAGAACGCCCAGCGATGCATCGCCATCGAGCTCATGGCCGCCGCCGAGGGGCTCGAATATCGACGCCCGCTCAAGTCCGGGCCGCAGATCGAAGCCGCCCACGCCAAGATCAGAGAGCTCGTCCCGCGCCTCACCGAAGACCGCGTTCTCTCCGGCGACATCGAGCTTCTCGCCTCGCGCCTCGCCGACTTCGACGCAGCGCCATAATCCGGTAGGTATGGCGACCGAACGCTTCGACGAAAACATCGAGACCGATTTCCGCAGCCGGATGGATTACGGCGGCTACCTGCGGCTCGATCTTCTCCTCGGCGCTCAGGAGCCGCTGTCGAATCCGGTCCACCACGACGAGCCGCTGTTCATCATCCAGCACCAAACCTCGGAGCTGTGGATGAAGCTGACCATCCATGAACTGCTGGCGGCGGTGCGCTCGGTGTCGGAAGACGCGCTCGAACCGTGCTTCAAGATCCTTGCCCGCGTCAAGCAGGTCCAGCGGATGCTCTTCGAGCAGTGGGCCGTGCTCGAAACCCTGACGCCCAGCGAGTACGCGGAGTTCCGGGGCGTCCTCGGCCACGCGAGCGGGCTGCAGTCGTTCCAGTTCCGAATGATCGAGTTCCTCTACGGAAACAAAGACCCGAAGGCGCTCGCCGTCTTCCGCCACCACCCGCCGATTCACGCCGAGCTGGACCGCCTGCTGAACTCGCCGAGTCTGTACGACGAGTTCCTGCGCTATCTGCACCGGCACGGCTTCCCGATCCCCGCGTCGAGCGTCGCCCGTGACTGGGCCGCGCCGTATCTGCCCAGCGAAGCCGTCACCGCCGCCATCCGGCAGGTTTACGAAAACCCCCGCAAGTACTGGGCCGAGTACGAGATGTGCGAGAAGCTGATCGACGTCGAAGAAGGCTTCGCTCTCTGGCGCTTCCGCCACATCCTCACTGTCGAAAGGATCATCGGCTTCAAACGAGGCACCGGCGGCAGCTCGGGAGTCGGCTTCCTGCGAGCCGGCCTAGACCGCCGCCTTTTCCCCGAGCTCTGGGACGTGCGCACGCTCATCGGGAGCTGAAAGGCGAGCCACGCATCGCCGAGGAGATGGCCATCAATAGCTGCAGGATGGTAGTTAGATGAGGCTTGATTGCGTGACTTCCGACCGCCACGATCCGCCCGAGCTAACCGTGGTCGGACAATGAATCCGTGCAACACTGCTATCGAGGTAACTACCTCGGGGAAGGGCCGCCCCAAAGGGCAACCGCCGACCTCATCTCGGACTCGGTGGACTGACCCCCGCGAGCTTCAGGCAGAAGTCGCAAACGACAACCAAGGAGACCGCGATTCTCTGATCCAAGACTGGAAACTTATTGGAGACCGGTCAGATCCGCGTGCGGATTTTCGCCATGTCGTACACTTCCCCTGGGATAGGTGACGCGCTTGTTCTTCGCCTCTCTAGGCATTTACGCATTGGGATACCAGCTTTTGGATGGAGGTAGCGGGAATCGGGGTTGGCTCGGGCGGGATGGGGCGAGTTGATAGCTTGAGGCATGGTGGCCCAAGCAAACCCCGCCACCCCTCACCCTTCGGGCGAGCTAGAGCGGTTACCTCGGCCACCCGCCGATTAGTTACGGATGCCGGACCGGTCACTCAAGACGCGAGCACACAAAGCGAGAACGGCCAATGGGTCAAGAGCGCTACCGGGCTCCTAACCTGCAGATTTCTCCTGCAGTAAGACAAGTGATTTCGCTGCAGCATAAACCTCATCAGCAAACGATAATATTTGACCATCTCCGAAGGTCGCAACCGCAGAAGCTTCATTACACGTCGCCTCAATCTCTATCGCGGACGTTCCTTGCACTTCATTATGGATGCGTGAAACATACATCATCAATCCCCTCCCTTTGTTACCGATGCCAGGATGGCCAAGCTGAAACCACAGCGCTGGTGTCAGCCCGACTTCTGGACCAATCCAGCCTTCTCGGGAGGGAAGGTTTAAGTAGTCAGGTAGTAGGTCATTCACCACATAACGCAATCCTTCCGACAGTTTCTCTAATTCAAATATAGTGTGAGACCAGATTGGTGCTTTCAGATTGGAGATTACAGTGCCCTCTATGCTGAGGCCAATGGAGATCAAGCCATTGTGAAGCCTCAACTGCAGGAAGGGGTGAGCCACCCCAGCAGAAGCTCCTAAGCAAATATTCATCGGACTGGCGCCGGATAGATTTACCATCTTAGCCTTACCCAATCAGTCTCATCCACCAGCTTCTTCGATTTCCAGAACTTCAAACTCCAAGATGACATCTTCTCCAAACTCAATGTCTGCAGCAAGCTCTTCAGCGGGTTCGCCCAGCTTCTCGCCAAGATCAGATAGGAACTTTTGCTCCTCACCTTCTACTATCGATTCGATCTCTTCGACGGAGTAGCCTTGCTTAGAGATGATTCTGTGAATTAGGTCGGCCATGCCTGTAGATTTGTCACGGAAGAGATCGTAAAAGACGGTAAGAAGCTTTCCATCCTATACATTTGTTCGATTATGCGAAGTGATTCTCCGGCTTCGTGACCATTAAAGTCACATCGAGTAATTGGATCATTCAGTGCATATGCAAACCAGTTTCGGCCTTGCCCTCTGCCGTCCTCGCTGACAAACCTCCCCGCACCCGGCTCGTAATACCTAGCCCGCATATACACCAGACCAGTCTCGTCGTCTTGCACATGCCCCAGGTTCGCGCAGTATGTGCCCCTGGGCTCGCCGCTGGTATTGCCGGACATGATCCCGCCCCAGGCATCGTAGCTGCGCTGGTCTCCTATCGAGTACGTCCCCGCGGTCGAACTCTTGAACAGACTCGCCACCATATTGCCGTGGGCGTCGTAGATCGGGTAGCCGGTGGTTACGTTGCTGCTGCTGTCCACTCGCTCGATGCGGTCGATGCCTCTGGCTCCGAAGCCGTAGCGGATGACCTTGAGGTAGCTGTACGGCCAGATGCCGTGGTAGGTGAACTCCTCGATCGGCATTTGGCCGTCGTAGGCATAGAGCATGTAGTCGCCCGAGGTGTGATATTTCTTCACCCTCATGCCGTCGGCGCGGTATGTATAAGTCCATGTCGCGGCGGCGGGTGGGAGGGTGGCCTGTTTGCTCGCCCGAAGGGTGAGGGGTGGCGTGGTTTGCTTGGGCACGGGTGAGCTTAGAGTTGAAGTGTCTAGCGGTAGAGTCGTAGCCGCTGAGGATCCGCCCGAGCCAACCGCGCTTCCCACTCGTACTCTCCAGTCAAGCGGCATCTCGCCAGCACCCATGCGCACACCTCAAGTGTAATAGGGTGGCTCGCAAAACACAACAGGAATCT
>JBBSFL010000164.1:0-7066 GCA_038238735.1 Fimbriimonadales bacterium
GGCCAGCTCCTGCAACTGGTCGAGAACCGAGCGGCCAAGGTCGAGCGGCTTCCAAGTGAGCTTGTCTTCGGGGACCGAGCGGGCATATTTAAAGGCCTCTTCGGTGCCTTTCTGGATTGAATCGATGATGTAGTCTTGAAATCTCATTGCGTCTCCTCACGTCAACTTTAGTTGAAGAAGCGCACGGATGTCTACCGTATTTGGGGAAATTTTGAAAAAGTTTGGTTGTGAAACGCCCGGGGACTTACTCCGCCAACAGCGCATCGACGGCAGCCATTTCATCGGGGCTGAGGATCCAGCCCGCTGCTGTTGCATTGGTTCGAATCTGCTCTCCTTTGGTAGCACCCGCGATCACCGAGGCAACCACGGAGTGCGACAGCAACCAACCGAACGCCAGTTCGAGAATCGTGTGATTTCTGGACCCGGCAGACGCGATGAGCTTCTCGACGGTTGCCAATTTCCGATCGGAATACCAACGTGATTCCGCGTTAATACGCGTCCCCGAAGGCAGTGGCTCGCCCTGCCGATACTTGCCGGTGAGCATGCCGCTGTAGAGTGGGAAATAGGGAAGAAAAGCCATCCCCTGACGCTCGCATTCCGCGAGGACGCCCTGCTCGGGCTCACGGACGAACAAGCTGAACTCGTTCTGAACGCTGACGAACTTCGCGCCGACCGCCGCCTTCTCTGCCTCCTGCAATTGCTCGACTGAAAAGTTTGAGCAGCCAATCTCCCGCACTTTGCCTGCCCGGACCAACTCGTCCATTGCACCAAGCGTGTCCGCGATGGGCACTGTGTCGTCGGGCCGGTGGAGTTGGTAGAGATCGATCACGTCGACCTGAAGGCGCTTCAAGCTATCCTCACACGCCTGGCGCACGTACTCCGGACGAGCGCCTTGATGCTGGTCATCCAGCTTGTGCCCGAACTTCGTCGCGAGAATCACCTTGTCCCGCCGCCCTTGCAGGACTCGCCCCAAGAACTCCTCGCTCTTCGTCCCGCCATAGATATCGGCCGTGTCGAAGAAGTTAACGCCAGCGTCGATCGCCGCGTCGACGACGTCCCTAGTGCCTGCCTCGTCCACACGGCCGCCGAAGTTGTTGCAGCCGAGGCCGACGACGGAAACGTCCAGGGAACCAATTTTGCGACTTTTCATAGGAATTTCAACGGCGATATCTAGAGCACTTTACTCTTCGCGGTCGATCTCCGGGGAACGGAAGAAGCCAATGTCGGTTAGCGACACTTGGTCCCTTGCCTCGAGCAGCACGAACCGGACGCGACGAGCCTCTTGGACCGGAAATCGCACTAGACGGCGGGGGCCGATCGTCGTGCCGGTGGCGAAGGTCTTCCAACCGTGATTGGTTTCCGCCTGCAGCTCCCACTTCTTGACTCGTTGACCTTCCGAAATTGCTTCCGCAAGGCGGCCCCGGTCGAACTTGCGGCGGTCGCCGAAATCGAAGGTCACGGTAGCCTGTGAACTTCCGGGTTTGAGGAGGTAAGAGAAATAGTGATATTTCTTCGGAACCAGAGGTTCTGCCCCGGGTGCGACGACACCCATGATCAAGTGCTTCGAATACTCCGCCTCGATGGTGGCGTTGAACTGCAGAAGTCGCTCCGCATCCACCTCGCTGATCAGTCCATCTGCATTGGGCGGTACGTTGAGCAAGAGATTCGAGCCTCGACCGACAGACCCATAGTAGATGTCCATCAGCTTGTCCAGAGACTTCAATTTGGCGTCCTCCGTGGAACGCCAAAACCAGCCCGGTCGGATGGAGACATCGCACTCGGAGGGTATCCAGTCGGGACCATTCTCGTCACCGTGGTTCAGGATCGCCTGATCCGCTTTGCCTGGTTCGAAATGAGAGTGATCTAGGGTGGCCCAATTCGTCTCGCCCGCATAGCCGTCCTCATTTCCGACCCAACGGACGTCGGGCCCGGCATCGGAGAAGATCACGGCGTTCGGCTGGCACTCGCGGACGACTTGCACGAAACCTGGCCAGTCGTACACCTGCCGCTTCCCGTTGGGCCCCTCGCCGTTCGCGCCGTCGAACCAGACTTCGAAGATTGGGCCGTAGTGGGTCAGAACTTCGCGAAGCATCGCCTTGAAAACATCGTTGTACTTCGGCGTGCCGTAGTCGGGATGATTGCGATCCCAGGGCGACAGGTACACGCCCATCTCGAGGCCTTCGGCTTTGCAAGCTTTGCTGAGTTCGAGCAAGACATCCCCTTTGCCGCCGCGCCATTTGGACTGGGCGACGGTGTGGGTCGATTGCTTCGAGGGCCAAAGACAGAAGCCGTCGTGGTGCTTCGCCGTGATGATGATGCCCCTGAAGCCGGCCGCCTTGAAGGTTCGCGCCCATTGACGGCAATCGAGATTCTTCGGATCAAATACTTCGGGCCGCTCCGTCCCCTCTCCCCACTCCTTGCCAGTGAACGTATTCGGCCCGAAGTGGCAGAAGGCATATCGTTCGAGCGCGTGCCAGGCAAGCTGTCTCGGACTTGGGATGGGCAGCGCGGCGATCGTCAGGGCGGCGAGGAGGGGAAGTACGTTGATCATTGTGATTCGACAACGATGATATCCAGCCTCCTCGGGCCGTGGACGCCTTCGATTCGGACAAGCTCGATGTCGCTCGTCGCGCTCGGGCCGCTGATGAAGGTTAGTGGACGGCCTGCTTCTACGCTTGCGCGAAGCCAGACGACCGCTTCATTCACCGAGTCGACGATCTGGTCTTCGCGCACGATGCAGATGTGGTGGTCGGGAATAAGAGTCAGCGCACGCCGCCCTTGGCCGATACCTCCATCGAGCACGACCGTGCCGGTTTCGGCGATTGCGACGGCGCAGAGGGTCAGCACGGCGTCGGCCCGATCGAGTTCGTCGTTCGCGAGGGCCGGGTGGTCGACGACCAGTCGCGCCTCGTGTGGAAGGAGTTCTTGAGGGAGGTCGCTTGTCACCGCCACGCGCTTCTCTCCGGACAGGGCATCGCGGACGGCGCTTTGAACTTCTGCGCCCTTCACAACGCGCACCAGTGCTTTGTACTCCGCTGCATATCTTACGAACTGGGCTTGGACTGACCCGATCGTGGGCCGTGGCACCATTCGAGGGGCTGGCGTTTTGGGACGGGCCGCTGCGGCCAATTCCGCCCGACCGTTGGAGGCGGCGATCCGGGCCAGGATCTCAGCTTTCGCGTCCACGACTCTCCTTCCACCACTCCCGGAAAGACTGTTGGGGCAGGGCCGGCAAATCGCGCGAAGCGGTCCAACCTCCGAGTCCTGGTGCCTTGCGAATGACGCCTTTCCGGACAAAAAACTTTTGCCCAAAACGCGCCAATTTGACCGCGCGCAAGAACCGGCCAGGGCTCGACATCGCTCGCGCAACGAACCGCATTGCCATCCGCTCGAACCAACTCTTCGAAGTCTCGCCTCGCAAGTGGATCAGCACCTCGGGAATGTCGATGCGCACCGGACAGACTTCGACGCACGCCCCACACAAGCTGCTCGCATAGGGGAGTGTGTTCGCGTTTTGGTCGCGCATCCCGAGCAACTGGGGGGTGAGAATCGCGCCGATAGGCCCGGGGTAGACGCTGCCGTAGGAGTGCCCGCCCGTGCGCTCGTAAACCGGACAGACGTTGAGGCAGGCTGAGCAGCGGATGCAGCGAAGGGTTTGCCGCCCGACCGGACTCGCCAACACATTGGTCCGCCCGTTGTCGAGGAGTACGAGATGAAATTCCTTTGGCCCGTCTCCCGGATGAACACCGGTCCAGAAGCTGTTGTATGGATTCATTCGCTCGGCGGTGCTTGAGCGAGGGAGGAGGCGGAGGAAGACGGCCATGTCCTCCCAGTGCGGCAGCACCTTTTCAATGCCCATGACGGTGATGAGAACCTCGGGCAGGGTGAGGCACATTCGCCCGTTGCCTTCCGATTCGAACACGCAAACCGTGCCCGTCTCGGCGATCGCGAAGTTGGCCCCACTTATCGCGACCTTCGCGGACATGAATTTTTGGCGAAGATAGGTCCGCGCGGCGTCGGCAAGTTTCGCGGGGTCGTCGGTCGGGAGGTCGGCGCCGAGCTTGTCGCGGAAGAGGTCGCGAATCTCGGTTCGGTTCTTGTGGATCGCGGGAACGAGGATGTGGCTTGGCGCATCGCCGGCAAGCTGACAGATCAGTTCGGCGAGATCGGTTTCGATTGCGTGGATGCCGTGCTCTTCGAGGCCCTTGTTGAGTTCGATCTCGTCGGTCGTGATGCTCTTGACCTTCACGACCTCCTTCGCCCCGTGCTTTTGGATTAGGGCGGTTACGATCTCCCGCGCCTCGGCGGCATCCCGCGCCCAATGCACCTGTCCGCCTGCTGCTTGGACTCTCGCCTCAAGCTGCAATAGGTTTTCGCTTAGGCTCGCGAGCGCTTCGTCCTTGATCGCCGCTCCTTGCAAGCGCAGATCTTCCCAGTCGGGGAGTTCTTGAGTCACGCGGAGTCGCTTTTCGCGAATCGTCTTCGTAGCAAACCCAAGGTTAGCCCGGAGCTGCCGATTGCGGAGATTCTCGCGCGCCTCTTCAGTAAAGCTGTGCGCGGGATGTAGCCCACCGCCGCTCATGACGTCTCCGTGCTTGCCAGGATCTCGGCGAGGTGGATCGTTTTGATCGGGCTGCCCTTTCGAGAAAACCCGCCCCCGAGGTGCATGAGGCAAGAGTTGTCGGCGGCAACGCAGAATTCCGCGCCAGTGTCCTCGATGTTGCCGATCTTGTCCACCATCATCGCCGTGCTCGTCTCCGGGTTCTTGACGCTGAACGTGCCCCCAAATCCGCAGCACTGGTCGGCTACCTTCAGATCGACCAGTTCCAAGCCCTTGACGTTTCTTAGGAGCTGAAGCGGTGCTTCGGCCACCTTGAGGAGACGGAGGGAGTGGCAAGTGGGATGATAGGTCACGCGGTGCGGAAAATACGCGCCGACGTCTACGATTGCCAATTGGCCAACGAGAAACTCGCTCAGCTCAAAGGTCTTGCCCGCCAGTTCCGTTGCCCGGGCCGCCAGAGCGTTGTCCCCGGCTTCCTCGGCCGCTTTGACATACATCTCCCGCACCATCGCCACGCAAGACGCGCTTGGCGCGACGACGACTTCTGCGCCCGAAAAAGTGTCGACGAAGCGTCGTATGAGGGGCAACGCCTCCTCTCGGTATCCCGAGTTCAGATGCATCTGCCCACAGCAAGTTTGCGCCGCGTTGAACCTGACCACATGCCCGAGGCGTTCGAAGAGCGTTACCATCGCAACGCCTGTTCGCGGGAAGAGGGCGTCGTTGAGGCAGGTGATAAACAGATCGATTGTCGCCACCAGTAGGCCCATAGTAGCGCGGACCTCCCGATCCGTGCCGCCCAAATAGGTAGCAGGCGATGCCTTCGGTTCCCTGGGAGACTATTGGGTGGTCAACGCTCCGGGCGGGCCGTCACCAGCATATCTCGGGCGTTTTCCAGGGCGGATGCGGTGATGCGCTCGCCCGCGAGCATTCGGGCAATCTCTTCAACTCTTTCGTTGTCGTCGAGCCTTCGCACTTGAGCGACGACTCTTCCTGCTGATTCGGCCTTTTCGATCCGGTAGTGCGAAATCGCGCGGCTTGCGATTTGCGGTAAGTGGGAGATGACGATGACCTGATAGTGGGCCGCGAGCTCTTCGAGCTTCGCCGCGACGGTGGCGGCAGCTCGGCCGCCGAGGCCCGCGTCGACCTCGTCGAAGATGAGAGTCGGAACTCCGGCTCGCCCGGCGAACGCGCACTTGATGGCGAGCATGACTCGAGAGATTTCGCCGCCTGACGCGATGCGGCTTAGCGGCTTCTCGGGCTCTCCAGCGTTTGCGGAGAAGAAGAATTGGATGTCGTCGGCCCCCGCGCCATCCGGCTCGCGAAGGGAAAATTCGGTGCGGAAGAGGGCGCGTTCCATGCCAAGATCGGCGAGCTGGCGGGCGACGAGCGCGTCGAATTCCAGCGCGCGGATCTTGCGGAGGTCCGTGAGGTTTTTCGCCTCCTTCCTTAGCTCTTGTTCCGAGTCGGCAAGCTTCTGGGCCAACTCCTCCTCGCTTTGCTCGGCGTCGTCGAGGAGGGCGAGCTGTTCGCGGGCTTGGTCGAGGAAAGCGAGCACCTCTGCTTCGTCCGCACCGTATTTGCGTCGGAGGCGCTTGAGAAGATCGATCCTTCCCGCAACTTCCTCCAGCCCATCGGGATCGGCCTCGAGGCCCTCGGCGTAGGCGCGCAGCTCATGGACGCCTTCTTGCAGACTGATGAGCGATCCGTTCAGACTCTCTAAGAGGGTGGCCAGGACGGGATCGAACCGCTCGACCGCTCCCAATCCGACCGCAGAACCAGCCACGAGATCGGTGGCGTTCGTTTCTCCGTCGGCGAGGGCTTCGATGGCGGCATAGGCGGCGTTCGAGAGCTTCTCGACGTGCTGAAGCCGCGTGAGTTGAGCTTCTAAATCTTCAAGTTCGCCCGCGCGCGGCTCGGCACTTTCGATTTCTTTGACTTGGAAACTCAATAAGTCCAGTCTCTGTTCCCGGTCCCGTAGGCCAGTTCTTAGAGCGATTAATCTTCGCTTTGCCTCTTGGGCAGCTGTGAAGCAGGCATGGACGGCCTCCAGCGCCCTGGCTGCTGGGGTTCCGATCCAGTCGTCAAGGTATTCCACATGGCGATCCGCGTGGAGAAGCGCTTGATGGTCGTGCTGTCCGTGGAGGTCAACGAGCAGTATTCCTAACTGGCGCAGATTCGCGACGGGCAGCAGCTTGCCGCCGACGCGGCACTGCGAACGGCCCTCCGCGATCAACTCACGCTGCACGTAGAGCATCGAGTCTTCGAGGGGGATGCCTAACTCACCGCATTCTTTAATCAACTCGGGCCGGGTGGAGAGATCGAAGGCGACGGAGACGGTGGCACTTCGCGCACCGGAGCGGACCAGGTCGAAATCGGCCCGCTCACCCAAGGCAAGCTCGATGGCGTCGATGAGGAGGGACTTGCCGGCGCCGGTTTCGCCGGTGAGCACGGTGAACCCGGGTCCCAGCGCAACTTGGGCGCGCTCGATAATGGCAATATTCTCGA
>JBBSFL010000165.1:0-7021 GCA_038238735.1 Fimbriimonadales bacterium
TGGTTCCGTTCAGACCTGGGGCCCTGGCGAGTTCTCCTGCGAGGCCGTGGACGTGGAGGAATTCGGATATGTCGAAGACTCTGTCTTCGAATTTCGGGGAGCCCAGGAGGCTTGCATAGTCCTTCATGGCACTGCCGCAGCCGGCGGAGTTGACGATGATCGGGAGGTTGCCGGGCATCGCGTCTACGAGCGCTTCGGCTCTCTCGCGCGCTTCCGCGAGGTAGCCGTTGTGCGCGTGGAGCGCGCCGCAGCAGCCTTGTTCCATATCCCGCACGACGAAGCCGACCCGGCGCAGGAGCCGGCGCGTCGCTTGGTGGACTCCCGGGTACAGCACCCTCATCACGCAGCCCTCCAACAGATAGACCTCGCCTTTGATCTTGACTTGGTCCGCCTCTCTGGGGTGGGCCGCCGCCACCTGCGGCGGAGCGGTGTTTATGCGCGGCATGTCGGCTTCGGGCTTCTCGCCGCTTAGGAGTCTGGATAGGAGGCCGGGTATTCGGCGGCCCGGCCAGAGTTTGCCGAGCTGAAGTTGCAGGCGCAGCTTCTTGGGGTCGGTCATCCCTTGAAGGAGGGCGTGCTTGGTCCTGTGCGGCTCTGCCTGCTCCGCTCGATCGTGCGCGATCTCTAGAATTTCGCCGTATTGCACACCGCTCGGACACGCGGTTTCGCACGCGCGGCACCCGAGGCATTGGTCGAGGTGCGGTTTGACGTCCTTCCAGTCTAGCTTGCCTTCCTCGGCGGTCCGGGCGAGGTAGATGCGCCCACGAGGAGACTCGGTCTCTTCGCCCGTGACGATGAAGGTCGGGCACGACTCAAGAC
This sequence comes from Fimbriimonadales bacterium, assembly GCA_038238735.1. GTDB lineage: Bacteria > Armatimonadota > Fimbriimonadia > Fimbriimonadales > Fimbriimonadaceae > JAFDWR01. Next base: position 820 of record JBBSFL010000165.1, read on the forward strand.
AAAACCCGCAGCGGATGCAGTGGCTTGCGAGTTCATCGAGCGGCTTCATATCGAAGCCCTATCCTGACACGCGGGCTACTTGTTGACTTCGCTGGCGGTGATCTTTAGGTGGACGTGCTCGTCGATGTGGTCGACATCAGAGATCGCGACCCAGTGATGCTCGCCTCCGGCGACGGCGTCATTTTTGGCGAGCTTGATCTTGTCTTCGCCATCGAGATGGTCGACAGTCCCGGCGTGCTGGCCATCGGATCCGATGACTTCCATGTGGGGGCGAATCTGGGTGGTGTCCATGGATTGTAGGAGTGCGTTCCGGCGGTGCGGGTTCCCTCTGTTGGTGTGGTTCACCGGTTCCCGGGGGAAGCGGTGGCATGCCACCGCACTCTAAAAGATCCCCATTTCTCCGGGATTCAGCTTGTGGGTGGGATCGAAGATCTCTTTCGCCCTCTTCATGAGGGCGATTTGGATTGGATCGGTGAACTGCAAATTTTTCTCGCCACAGCCAGAGCGGATGACCCAGTCGCCTGGGTATCGGTTCAGCTCTTGGTCCGGAGGGACCATCAGCCACATTGTCGAGGTGTCCGGGCAAGCCTCGTGGGAGCGATGACGCGAAGCCTCCCAGGCACCCTCGAAGCAGTCTGGGGGTACGCGCTGAATCCAGAGTTGAGGATGATAGGATCCTCCTTGAATTGGTAGGAGAAAATTTGGCTCAGACAGAGACGCGAGAGAGTGGGTCCGAAGGATGACGCTCGCGACGATCGCAAGGGTGCCGCGCGATCCGACTGCAAGCTTATGTAGGTCATACCCGGCGACACTCTTCACAACTTGGCTTCCTGACTTGACAATCCTGCCGTCGGCGAGAATCAGGGTAGCGCCAAGTACCCAGTCCCTCCAAGAGCCGTGCTCGGCTTCGAGGTACTCGGGCAGGTTCATCGAGATCAGCCCCCCGACCGTGCTTCGTCCGAAATTCAAGGGAGAGTAGCCGTCGTACCAGTCAACGATGGGTATGCACTGGAACTCTAGTGCCAGTGCTAGTTGAAGAGACTCTATCGGAGTTCCGGCCAGAACTTCGACGACTTGGTCGGCGGGAGAGAAGTTCAGGACGCCGCGAAGCTTAGTCATATCGAGAACCCGCTCTACGGGACCACCTGGCAGCCGATACTCCTTGTGGGAGTTTCGCCCCTCGATGCGAATCGATTTCGCGTCTGCAACGATCTGTGCTATTTCAGCGACGGTCGATTCCGAGGCAGAGCGGTCTTCGGAACAGTATTTTTCGAGCAGCAATTTGGCCTGAGATTCGGCTTGCGCGACTGCCTGCTGGCGGGTTGTCGCGCCTTCAACGTTCACCTCTGGCAGGCCAATTACGTACGCACCCCATCCAGCTTCGTCGTCGCCGTATATCTGTAGAATTGGGCCGAGTTTCACGGCGGGCCCTCGCTCAAATGGGCACAACTGTCAGCCGTATGGGAGGCTCCGCCATTTCGCCCTGTGCCACCGGTCCGCGATGACTTCACTGAAAGCGGCCTCGCGTCTGCGATTGCTTAAGCTCGGTCCCTGCCCTAAGCCGGCACAACTGGCCTCCATTGCACATCAGCGATAAGCCTGTCCATCGGCTCGCGACCGAGACGGTCGCGACACACACGGGCGGGACGCCCGTGCCACGTCTCACCAGCCAACTCCCCGCCAGCGCATCTTGTGCTCGACGCAGCCTTTTTGGTTCGGAAGGACCTTGCAGGGGTTGCATAGGGTGTCGTCGTTGAAAATCCGCTTCGCCAGGGCTTGGGCGGCGAGGTCTTCGGGGGTGAACATGAGGGGCATGAGGTCTACTTTTTCGACTCCGATGCCGTGCTCGCCGGTGACCGAGCCACCGAACTCGATGCATTTTCTCACGATGATCTCGCCTGCCTCGACGACCGCCTCGACCTGGGTGGGGTCGCGGTCGTCGAAGTAAAAGCAGGGGTGGAGGTTGCCGTCTCCGGCGTGAAAGATGTTGGCGATGCCGAGATCCCGCTCGGCGGCGACCGCGTAGCAGAAGTCGAGCATTTCGGGCAGCTTCGAGCGCGGGATGACGCCGTCGTGGGTGACGATGCTGGGGGCCAGCCGGCCCATGGCGCCGATCGCCTTCTTGCGGACCTTCCAGAGTTCTTGGCGTTCGGTCTCGTCGCGGGCGAGGCGGAACTCTAGGGCGTGGTGCTGGTCGGCGATTTGGCGGACGGTGGCCATTTCGGCGTCGACAACGGCCTCGGCAGTCGAAAAGGCCCTACTTGAACCTGCGTCGCATTCCACCAACAGGAGCGCCTCCGTGCCCACAGGATATTTGAATCCAAAAGCCGCAGCGACGGCGACGAGGATGTTGCGGTCCATGAATTCTAGGGCGGCGGGAATTACTCCTTGGGCGATGATCGCGGCCACCGTTTCGGTGGCGTCCCGAACGGTCGGGAAGGCGATGAGGGCGGTGGCGACGGCGGCGGGGAGCGGGGTGAGCTTGACCCAGGCTTCGGTCACGATCCCGAGGGTGCCTTCGCCGCCAACGATGAGGCCGAGGAAGTCGAACCCAGGGCCGCCCGGCACCTTGCCTCCGATGGTGAGAATCTCGCCTTTGGGACCGACCATCGTCACGCCGAGGATGTGCTGGGCGGTGACGCCGTATTTGAGGGTGTGCGGGCCGCCGGAGTTCTCGGCGATATTGCCGCCGAGGGTGGAGACGCTCTGGCTGGACGGGTCCGGGGCGAAATGGAGGCCCTGATCCTTCACCGCGTCGGATATCTGCTTGTTGGGGATTCCCGCTTGGGCGAGGAGGCAGCGGTTGGGGAGGTCGATCTCGAGGATCGCGCGCATCCGCTTGGTAGCGATGACCACGCCGCCGAGGGCGGGGAGGGCTCCTCCGCTGAGGCCGGTTCCGGCGCCGCGGGCGGTGAAAGGGATGCGGTTCTCGTTGCACCATCGGACGATGGCGGCAACTTCCCGAGTTGTTTTAGGGAGGCAGACGCAGGCGGGTTTCGAGCGGTCGACGGTGTAGGCGTCGCAGTCGTAGGCGCGTTGAGTGGAGGGGCCGTCGAGGACGGCGTCTTCGCCCAGGATTGCGCGCAACTCGCGAACCATCTGGGCTTCGGTCATTTCGGGATGTTACCGAGACTGGGGTCGCGATGGCCGACTGAAGTCGGCGGTCCAAATGCGGGCTAAAGCCCGCGCTCCCTTGTGAGGACTGATAGATTGGTCGCCCACGTTTGGCCGGGTAGCGGTTCCTGGGTTACTCCGGTGAGGACGAGGAGGGTGTCGCATCCCGCGTTCTTGCCCGCGACGATGTCGGTCTCGTATCGATCCCCCACTACGAGGGCGTCGGACGGAGTTACTCCTGCTTCGCGGAGAATCAGTTTTACGAGATATGGGTGGGGTTTGCCGAAGACCTCGGGCTCGCGTCCCAGGCAGGTGGCGACGGCGCTGACGATCGAGCCGGCGCCGGGAATCTGCTTGCCCCCTTCCATGGGATAGGTGGCGTCGGTGTTCGTCGCGAAGAACTTCGCCCCTCGGAGCCCGACCTGCATGGCGGCGCTCAGGAGGGCGTACGTGAAGGTGCGGCAGATTCCCACGAGGAGGGCCTCCGGTTCTACCGCGGACTGGCTGGGGCCGGCCTTCCCCTCATCGTCGACGTTAAGTACCTGGATGCCAGCTTGCTGGAGGGTCGTAATGAGGCCGGGTTCGCCTACGACGAAGACAGTCGTCGTTCCAAGCTCCTGCAATCGGCTCGCGGAGCCCGTGGCCGAGGAGTAGATCTCCTGTTCGGCGGCCGCGAAGCCGAGTCGGTCGAGCTTGGCTTGATAGTCGGCGCGGGTGGTGGAGGAGTTGTTGGTGAGATAACGGATTTTCGCGCCTTCGCGGCGGAGTTGGGCGACGGTCTCGGCTGCGCCGGGGATGGGTTCGTTACCTCGGAAGAGCGTTCCGTCGAGGTCGAAAATGTAGAGCGGGTAGCGGCGCGGCACCTTTACCGATCTCTCGACAAGACGAAGTGGGCGACGCTGGACAGGAGGGAGCGAGCCGGGGAGTCGGGCAGGTTTTCGAGGGCTTTGAGGGCGGCTTCGACGTGGGTTTGGGCCGCCTTCTCCGAGGAGGCGAACGCCCCTCGGTCGTCCATCCACCGAGAGATCATCGCGACCTCGTCGTCGGTCACGCCGTTGCCGAATTTGCGGCTCACGAACTCGGTCTCTTCCTCGGTCAAGAGGGGGCGGAGGAGGATCAGGGGGAGCGTCGCCTGCGCTTCGCGGAAGTCACCCGCGGTGGGCTTGCCCGTGGACTGGTGGTCGCCTCGGTAGTCGAGAAGGTCGTCCGCGATTTGAAAAGCCATGCCGACGTGGTATCCGTAGGCGGACAGCGCTTCAGTCCGGGACTTGGCGATGAGGCCGCCGACTTCGCAGCAACACTGGATGAACGAAGCGGTCTTGCGGCGGAGGATTTCCAGATGGTCCTGTTCGGCAAGATCGAATCGGCCGCGGGCTTCCAACTCCGAGACTTCGCCCTCCGCCATCTCGACGACCATCTGGCTGACAGTTCGGATCAATTCCAGGTCGCCATCTTGAGCGAGGATGACCATGGACTTGGCGAGCAGAACGTCTCCGGCAAGGATCGAGCCGGTGCTTCCGTAAACCGAGCCCGCGGTCGGGTGGCCCCGGCGGGTGGGCGAATGGTCGATCACGTCGTCGTGGATCAGGGTCGCCATGTGGATCATCTCCATGGCCGCGCCGAGCTTGCGGGCGCGGTGAGGATCGAAGCCTTTGCCGGTGGCTTTGGCGGCGAGGGTAACGAATGCGGGCCTCAGGCGCTTCCCCCCAGCGCCCAACGTAAGCTTGCCGACCTCATCGACGAGGCGCACGGCGGAGCCGACTTGCGACTGAAGCTCGGCTTCGATCTTTTCGACCTCTTGCCCGACCTCGGCGAGGAGATCGACGTCGATCGCGCCGTCCGTCAGTTGGAAGAACGCGGAGGCGGTCACGGCTTTTGCCCCCAGTGCAGGCAAATGTTGCCGAACATGAAGTCGCGCCGGCCAACGCCGGTGAAGCCGGCTTCCCGCATGGACTGGGAGAGCTCCTCGCGGGTTCGAAAAAGGGCGGTGCTTTTAGGTAGGTAGGTGTAGGCCTCCGTCTTTCCAAAGAGGCGGCCAAGCCAAGGCACGATGTGGTTGAACATCCGTGCGCTCATCGCGCGAACCATCCGGTTTCGCGGCTGGGCCATGTCGAGCGAGACGAAGCGGCCGCCCGGTTTGAGGATGCGAAACATCTCGCGATGAGCAGCGTCGATGTCGGGCACATTCCGGATGCCCCAGCCCACACTGGCCCCTTCGAAAACTCCGGAGGCGACGGGAAGAGCGCAGGCGTCCCCGAGGGAGAGGGTCGGGACGATCAGCTTTTCCTGGGCCTTCTGGAGCATGGGCAGACAGAAATCCACGCCAACCACAACCCCCGAATCGCCAACCGCCTCGCGCAAGGGAAGCATGAAATCGCCAGTGCCGCAGCAGACGTCGAGCGCCTTGTCGCCGGGCTCGAGCTGAAGCTTCTTGACCGCCATTCGGCGCCACCGATGATGCATACGGCCGCACATCAGGGAGTTCAGGAGGTCGTAGGTGGGCGCGATGTCGGCGAACATGCGCTGCACCGCAGCCCGTTTTTGGGGACCCTCGGTCTGCCAGATCGCCTCGCCTTTTGCCTGCATTTTGCCCGCCAAACAGTCCGGTTATACCTTCGCCGGAAGCTGAAATGGATGAAGTTTCAAAGATAGTTGAAACTTCACAGCCCGGTTCTCACCGATTCTGCGGCTTTTACCAGCCTCAGCTCGCGATCCCAGATTCTTGGATCGAACCCGTCCTTGGTAAGGGCTTCGTCGATCTGCCGGGCGGCCTCCGTGGCCGTCGATCTGAGGTCGTCGAGGGCTTGAGCGAATGCACTTTCGTCGCCCGACGCCATGGCGACTTGGAGGGACTCGAGGCCGTCCGCGAGGCTCTTTTCGGCGGTCGCGCTCGCCTCTTGGAAGTGTCTGACTTCGCCGGGGTTGTCAAGCCGTCCGTAGTCCCGGGAGACGGCTTGCGCCTCCGCGACGACGGGGGAGAAGGCCTCGGCCGCTCGCTTCAGCGAGCCGGCTTTGTCGGGCCCCGAAAGACCTTGGTTCAGGTCGACGATGACCTTTTGCAACTCGTCCCCGATCGCCTTGTCTCGAA
>JBBSFL010000166.1:0-7005 GCA_038238735.1 Fimbriimonadales bacterium
GGTCGTTGCCTGGGCGATATTCGGCAAGGCAGCTCCAGCCGCGCTCGTCGCGGTCGAAACCGAGTCGACGGTGAGCAAATCTGCGAGGGCCATCGGATTGCCGTTCTCGTCCGTCGGCTGCGTTCCCGTCGAGCTCACCACATTGCTCTGCGGCTCGAAGAGCAACTGAGCCGTGAAGCCCTTCACCTGAAGGAGCTCGTCCACCGTTTCGAACGGCAGCAGCTTCGTGTTGTAGCCGTTCGTGAGGTTGTTGTAATACGTGTCTTTCGCCCCGTCGATCCGGTTGGAGACCCTGGCGGCCTCGCGGAAATCGAGGATGCAGTCGATCTGTTCTTGGGTCAGTTGAAGGTTCTGAAGCTGGGGCTGGGTGACTGTGTTGAGGTTGATCAGCGAGGATGCGTCGAGAATCTCCATGCGGAATTGGCCGTTGCCTACGGAAGTGGCCTCGTCGCCCTTTGTTCCGCCGAGGGTCCCCCACGCGTCGGTGAGCTTCGTCGGGCTTGCGACCTGGGTCGATAGTGTGGCGATCGCTCGCTGCAGTCCAGCCTGCGCGGCGACCTCGGCGATCCGCTGGTCGATCCGATTTGCAGTGGCCCTCATGACCTGGGTTTGCGTGTGCATCGCCGCCGTCAAGATCAGGACGAGTGCGGTTACGACGCCGAGGGTCACCACAAAAACTCCCCCGCGTTGAGTTCGCCGGATCATCCGCCTGCCCCAACGGTGGTCTGGGTGACCGGGTTCGTCGAGGTGACATCGCTATTCGGAAGCTGGACGACGACCACATGATTCTGATCGGTGGAGTCGCTGTTCAGCACATAAGTGACGCGGATCGCGGCGGGGATTCGCCGCGCGCCCGACATTGTGCGGGTATCCCAAGTCGTCTGCCACGTCGCGCCGTCCCAAAACTCGAACTGGATCGACTTGATTTCCGCATTCAAAACAGACTCGTTGCCGCCCTGGGAGGGATCGGCGTCGGCCGGGCGCTGTTCGCGGAGAAAGAGACCGGTCTGGCCGTCGGCGGTACCGACCGGTGTCGGTCCGAGTTGGACTTCTTCGATTCCGCCTTGTGGGCCGAAGTGTTGATTCTGCGTCTCCCAGTCGTCTTCCAGCTTCAATGTGGCGTCGGAAACCGCCTGCCCGGCGGTGGTGAAGATGAGGGTGTCGGCAGCACCGCCGGGGAGGGCGAGGTTGCCGGTGCTGAGATTGCCAGTGCTTAGTCCGCCGGAGCCGGACGATACGCCGGCCTCCGTGAGGTTCCCCGCCTGGCCAATAAAGAAGCTGTCCTGATTCGCCGCCGAAGCACTCACTTCCGCGCCCTTAAGCAGGCTCACAAGCTTCTCCTCGAACGCCATATTCGTGGAATCGCGATCGACCGCGCCTTCCATGCGCTGCTGGAAGCGGGCGGTCTGGGTCAACGCGGTGAGCGCCCCCGTAATGATGAATCCCATCATCGCGCATACGACGAGAAGCTCGATCAGGGTCAGACCGGAGCGCCTCTTCATGGAGTGGCGGCTCCTGTGGTGGCGGGCGCTAGATAGTAAAGCGTGTCGATCTTCGCCGAGGGCGCGCTGGAGTCGTTTGTCTTGGTAACGGTCAAGGTCAGCGTTTGCAAGTTCTCGATCCCACTTGGCTGAACGTCGGTCTTCCACTCGTAGCCGGGTTCGCCGTAGTCGGTGAAGTCGCCCGTCGTGCCGGTGGTTCCGACCGCTTCCGTCGCGAGCAGCTCGTCGATCTTGCGAATCGCAAGGCGCTGGACGTGCTCGACCTCGAAGGCCCGGATCTGGCTCTTGCTCATCGCGGTCAGCCCGCCGAGGACTCCCACGATGCCGATGGAAAGGATAACGACGGAGACGAGAACCTCCATCAGGGTGAATCCTCTATTGGCGTTTGACATAGTCTCCCGCCTGCCATTTCTCGCTGGTAAGGTCCGGATAGTTGCCCATGAGCATTCGGTTGGAACCGTCCTCGCGAATCATAAAGGCCTGCACCGCGTTGGCTTGGTTGATCTCAAATCCGCCGCCTTCGCTGCGGCCGTCGGGGTAGAAGTGAACCTTCCAACTGGCGTCGTTGCTGTCTTCCGTTCCGATCTTGTAGGTTTGCAGCGTCGTGCCCTCGGGCACCTTGAGGCTTGCGATGTTTTTGTCGGCGTCGGTCTCCGTCGAGTCCACGGCAACCGTTAATTGTTGGTTCGTCGGGTCCATCGTCATCGCCATCGTCTCGCCGTGATTGAGCGCCTCGGTTCGCGCGCGCACGCTGAGGTCCCGGATCGCAGAGAGGAAATTGCGGGCCTCGCGGCTGCTTTTCATCGCCATGATATTGGGCATCATCAGCGCGGCTATCAGAGTAACCACGACGATAACAACCGATATCTCGATAAGGGTAAAGCCCTTAGTCGCTCGACGTAATATCTGCGGCCTCTCCATCGCCTCCCACCTGTCCGTCCGATCCGTAGGACTCGATGATGAAGTCTTGTCCATTGGGGCCGGGGTTCTCATAGTGGTATTCGTTGTTCCACGGATCCGGGGTGATCTTCTCCATGTAAGGTCCGTGCCATCCTTGTACGTCGGAAGGCGCGGTCTGCAGAGCATTCAGGCCCTCTTCGGTCGTGGGATACCGGCCGCAGTCCAGGCGGAAGTGGCTCATCAATCCGCTCAGAGTCGCGATGTCCGCCTTGGCCTTGGCCGTCTTGGCATCGCCGGTTCGGCTGATGAGGCGCGGCACGATGAGCGCCGCGAGAATCGCGATGATCAAGATGACGACCATCAATTCGATGAGCGTGAAGGCCTTGCGGCGCGTTCCTGCTCGAAGACCGGCCATCTGCCGGCCGGCGGAAAGTAGTCTGTTCATCGTGGTCTTGCTGCCTCTTGTCGTGTTATTCATTGCTACTGTTGGTTAACTACCTTTTTGTGCCCAAATTCAAAAGAAAGTAAAAGAAAATTGCTATTTAACGGTGTTCTGCGCGGCGAAGATCGGAAGAAGCACCGACAGGACCACGAAGCCCACAACGACGCCCATCGCCAACACAATCACCGGTTCAACTAGAGCGACTAGCCGGCGCATCCCGTTGTCGACCTCGAAATCGAGCGAGTCAGACACCCGGTTAAGCATTTTAGGCAGGTCGCCGGTTTCCTCGCCGATCGCGACCATGTGAGTGAGGACGGGCGGGAAGGACCCAGCGTCGCGCATGGCTTCCGCAATCGGCGCCCCTTCTCGCACGCTCTCGACGATGCTCTCCGAACTGACTTGGAAAAGGCGGTTGCCTGCCGCCAAGCCGGACAGGTTCAGGGCATCCAGAATCGGGACGCCGCCAAAGAGCAGGGTGCCGAGAACCCGCGAGTACCGCGAAACGGTCGCCTTGCGAATCACGGGCCCAATGACGGGCATGGTCAAGATTGCCTTGTCGCGTGCAAAAGCGCCCGCATCCGTCGCGACCCACGCCCGATAGAGGAGCACCGCGCCAACGATGCCGCCGATCACAAACAAATAATCCTTGGTGAGAAAGCTCGTAAAGGCGAGCAGCATCTTGGTCGTCACGGGGAGGTCGCTGCCTAGGCTGTCGAAAACACTCGACAGACGCGGAACGACGAACGTGAGCATGAAGACCACGACGCCGACGGCAGTGAACGCGAGTACGGCAGGGTAGATCAGGGCCGAGATAACTTGGCTCCGCCGCGTAACTTCCTTTTCCTGGAAGTCGGCAAGCCGCGCGGCGACCTCCCCGAACTGGCCGCTTTGCTCGCCCGCTTTGAGAGTCAAGGCGAAGACGGGGGGAAATAGCTTGGGGTGCTTGGCGAGCGCTTCGGAAACCGGCAGGCCACCGCGCACCTCTTCCAGTGCCTCTTCCGCGACGAATGCCAGTTGGGCGCTTTCCGACTGCTCGGCAACGACCTGCAGGACTCGGTCGAGGGGAAGTCCGGCGATGCTGAGATCAGCCAGACGACGAGTAAATAGGGCGAGGTCGGACCGGGAGACCTTCCCCTTCTTCTTGACGACTTCGTTAGAACCCGATGCGCTCTTCCGGGCCGTTCTCTCCTCCCGGATTTCGAGCACGAATCGCCCGTCGGAGGTGATCGACGCCATCGCTGCTTCTCGGCTCGGCGCATCGACGAACCCCGTCTTGCGCTTGCCGGATGGCTCTAAAGCGGTGTACGCAAAGGTGGTCATCTTGAATTTGGAGTTTGGAGTTTGGCGTTTGGAATTTGGACGTAAGGTTCCAAATTCCAAACTCTAAATTCCATATGAATCAAAACTCCTCTCGCTGGCAGACGCGGAGGACTTCTTCGGGGGTGGTACGGCCGCTGAGAACCATGAGGCGGCCGTCGCCTAGGAGGGTGCGCATGCCTTGTTCGGCCACTGCGTGATCCTTCATCAGATTGCTCGAAGCGCGGTCCACGGTGAGTCGGCGGATCGGCTCATCCACCATGCAAAGTTCGTACAGACCCTGCCGGCCGCGGAAGCCGCTACCTTGACACTTGTCGCAGCCGCTGCCCCGCTTGAAAGTGCCCTTGGCCGCTTCTTCAGGCGAAATCCCGATGGCCCGCAACGCCTCCGGACTTGGCAGTTCTTCGCGCGCGCAGTTAGAGCAGACCCGGCGGACGAGCCGTTGAGCCACCACGCCCATCAGCGAAGAGGCGACAAGATAGGGCTCGACGCCCATGTCAAGCAACCGAGTGATCGCGCCAGGCGCGTCGTTCGTGTGCAAAGTGGAGAAGACGAGGTGGCCGGTCAAGGCGGCGTGAATCGCGATCTCCGCCGTCTCATAGTCGCGGATTTCTCCGACCATGATTACATCGGGGTCTTGGCGGACGATAGAGCGCAGGCCGCTTGCGAAAGATAGGCCGATGTTCGCGCGAACCTGGATCTGGCTGATGCCGGGCACCTGATACTCGACCGGGTCCTCGATGGTGAGGATGTTGGTGGTCGGGCTCCAGATTTCCTGGAGGGAAGCATAGAGCGAGGTGGACTTACCGGAACCGGTGGGACCGGTGGCGAGGATGATCCCGTACGGAATCGAAATGAGTTTACGGAATTTCTCTAGCGTGTCCGGCTGCATGCCGAGCTCAGGCAGGCCGAGCATGGCCGTTCCCTTGTCGAGAATTCGCATGACCGCGCGTTCACCGTAAACGGTCGGCACGATTGAGACGCGAACGTCGACCTGGCGGCCGGCGATGGTGATTCGAATGCGGCCGTCCTGCGGCAAACGTCGTTCGGCGATGTTCATCTCGCCGAGAATCTTGATGCGGGAGATGAGGGCCGCGTGCATGCGCTTGGGCGGCTTCATCATGTCGCTGAGCATGCCGTCGATTCGGTATCGGATCTTGACGTCGCGCTCGTACGGCTCGATGTGGATGTCCGACGCTCCGTCCTTCACGGCCTGCGCGAAGATGACGTTCACCATCTGGACGATGGCTGTATCGCCCGCCATCTTGGTAAGGTCGGCGAGGTCGGTCGAATCGTCGATCTCGGTGACCGCCGAGTCGTCCGCGCCCGCCACGCCCGCGAGGAGGCGCTCGAGGAAGTATTCCTCGATGCGGTCTTTGATGAGGGCTGGATCGGCCAGCACGGCCTGCACGGGCCGGTTCAAAAGGATGCCAAGGTCGTCGACAGCGGTCAGCGACCCAATCCCGCCCATGGCGACAACCAAAGCGTCTTCGTCGAACGCGACGGGCAGGACTTGATGCTTCAAAGCGAAATCGCCGGGCGCAAGGGCGAGCGCAGCCGGATCGGGCTTTACTTCGGAGAGATCGATTCGGTCGATTCCAGCGTCCGTGGCGTGACTCGGGGCAAGAGGAAGGTTAAGGGCCATAAAGTATCGCGATCTTTACGTCAAAACGAAAAACGTAAAGGAAAGTTCACCGCTGCCCTTTCTACGTCGAATTCGCAAGCGATGCAGAAACATACCCTGCGGAACCTACCGCAAGTTCCCTGCCATCGGGGCTTTGGACCCAACTCCTCTGTACCTGCGGGCGACTCTCCCTCGCGGGCACTATCATCGCGGCAAGATAGGGCGTTTGAGGCCCCTCGAGTCGCGTTGTTGTGCGCGACAGGGTGAGGGACTGTGAGCTCGCGAACAGGGGGGTTCTTGCCCGCTGTTCACGACGCTCGGGCGTGCTGGGCTGCTTCCTTCGTCATTCGCCATGCTTCAAGAGCAGAATCGCGGCGGCCGCTGGGGCGGCGTGGTCTACTCTCAGCACCCTTGGGCCGAGGGTTATTCCTCGGCCGCCGATGAGCTGCAACTCGCGCGGGGACCAGCCGCCTTCCGGTCCGACGATGATCGTCGCCCTCTCGCTCCGGGCGGTCAGCAGGGCCGTCACCCCCTCCGCTTCCGAGAGCACCGTGGCATCTTGGAACTGCGAAAGAGCGTCGCCGAGGCTCTTCGCCATCTCAAGGGTCGGCAACAGGGTTCGGAAGCTCACCTCCGCTGCCTCGCGGGCGATGGTTTCTAGCCGCTTCAGCCGGCTCGCAGTTTTCTTGTCGTCCCACTGGACGACGCTTCGCTCGCTCGGAAAGAGCACGAATCGCGCGGCCCCGAGTTCCGTGCAGGCCCGGACGATCTCATCGATCTTGTCGCCTTTCGGCAGGGCTTGGCAGATCGTCAGGCGCATCATTGCTTCGACTTCAGGTCTCTGAATTTCCAGAGGTTCGGCATGCCGAGCGTGAAGTCGGCAGCGAACAATCGAGCCGTCGTTCGGCAGAACTGCAATCTCCGCGCCGGGAGACAGGCGCAGCACCTTGCGGAGCTTGTCCAACTCCGCCTGGGGGAGTTCGATGTCGGTGGATGGGTCTGCGCCGGGCACGAACACGCGAGGCAGGGCGCGCAGACTATTCACTTGGCCGGTGTACCTCAGCGGTCCTCGGCACGCTTAAGCGGACCTCGCAAGGCGGGCCGCGACCCAGCCGTCTTCTCGCTTTATCTCGTCCAGTCGAAAGCCTGCTTTCTCGCCCGCGGCCAAGACGTCGGGCCAGTTTTGCTCGATGATTCCGCTCGCGAACCAGGCTCCACCA
>JBBSFL010000167.1:0-7003 GCA_038238735.1 Fimbriimonadales bacterium
CAGGCGCCCCGATCATGCTGGTCCCGGCCGGCCTCTTCTTCGGAATGCTGAGCAAGGGCGGCACGTATATCTCAATCGGCGGCGTTCCGAAGGGGATCACCTATCTGGTGCTCGGGCTTCTCATCATCATCACCGCCGCCATTCGATACCGCAAGGTGAAGGCGCATGATTAACGCCCTGATCGTCTTGCTCGCGGAAGCGATTCTCCGCACCGCGCCCTACGCGCTGGCCGCGATGGGTGGATGGTCGAGCGAGCGCAGCGGCGTTATGAACATCGCGCTCGAAGGCAAGATGCTGACCGCGGCGTGCGTCTACGCGTTCGTCGGCTTCCGAATCCACAACTTCTGGCTCGCGCTGCTAGCGGCGCTCGCCGCATCGACTCTGCTGAGCCTGATCCACTGGATCGTTACTCAAACGTACCGGGTCGACCAGATCATTTCCGGCATGGCGATCAACGTTCTGGCCGCCGGGGCGACCGGATTTATCGCCGTTCGCTACTTGCAGGACGTCTCGGGCAACCTGCCCGTGATTCCGTCCCTGGCCGTGCGGATCAGCTCAGATTACATCTGGCATGTAAGTCCGTACGTAATCCTCGCGATCCTACTGCCGTTCGCTCTGGCATGGTATGCGCGTCGAACTCGTGGGGGACTGCGTCTCACGGCAGTGGGCAACGATCCGGACAAGGCTCGGCTTATCGGTGTGCAGCCTCGAAAGATTCGCGCCGCGGCACTTGTGGGGACCGGCGTCTTTACTGGCTTCGCCGGCGTGCTGTTTGTCAGCAATTCGGGCCGGTTTACGGAGGACATGACCGCGGGGAGCGGCTACATCGGTCTTGCCGCGCTCATTCTCGGAGGTTGGCGTCCGATCCCGGCCCTTCTCGCGGCATTCGCCTTCGCCGTATTCGATGCCATGCAGACGATCTTCCAGGGTGTGAAAATCATGGGGGTCTCAGTTCCGTCGCAGTTCTGGCAGTCGTTGCCCTACCTCGTGACGGTGATCGCTCTCGCGGGTTTCCTCGGCCGCAGCCGTTCGCCTGCCGGACTCGGGAAGGCCTAACGGAGCGCGGGCTTTAGCTGGTTTCTTTGGAACCCGGGCTTTAGGCCGCTCCAGAAGCAGAATAAATTTCGCGCTCCACCAAGCCAATGAGCGGGTAACCTTCGCGCGTGCCGATGTTCACCACGTTCATCCTGTTCGCTACCGCGAACCCCGCCTCGATCTTCGACGCCAGCCTCGCGGCGCACGCTCGCGTGCGGCGGATGGACGTGTCGATCTCGATCGAGACGAAGGTGAACAAGGACGACGTGGTCAGCAGCGCGCGGCTCCAATTCATCCGTCCCGACAGGCTACAACTCACAGTCCAAGAGCCGCAACAAAAGGGTCAAGCCGCCTCGAATCGAACCTACGATCTGAGCGGCAACACTTTCACTGCGCTCGACCTTGCGGCCGGCGAGTACGCGCAGCGAAACTTTCCTTTCCCATCGCAGCTCGGTCTCGCCGACCGGCTTACCGCTGCTCTCGGCAATCCGGGCGATGCGGTGGGGGTGATTCTGAGCGACCGGCTCCTGACGGCCTTCCTTAGCAACTACCGCAATCTCCGCGACTTCAAGCAGTCGATGAAGCCGGGGGCGATCGAGCTCAGACGCACCTATCGCAATACGAGCGCTATTTTCGACTTCGGCAGTAGCGATCACCTTTTGCGCCTTGTTAGGCTTCAGGGCCCGGGCAGCCGCCTGGTTTGGAACTTCCACTACAACGGCGAAGCCTTGACCTTGGCGACGCCCAAAACGAGAGCACTGCGCAAGGTCGAATCGCTCACGGCGCGCGCGGCCCCACCTCGCTACTTGTCGCCGGAGGCACGTTCTCTCGCAACAAGGTCGGAAAGGGCCTACGCGAATCTTCGCTCGACGGTGTGCCGTTACCTGGGACCCGACGGTTCTGGCACCTTCTGGGTCCGCGATGGCAGCTACCGCCAGGATCAGGGCCAAAACTCGTGGAGCTATTCGAGCCGGCAACTCACTGCGCGGATCGGGGACGTTACCTACAGCGGCAATCTCCGGCAAAGCAAAATCGCGGCGGCGCTGAACCGCGTTGGCGGTAGCGTCCAGACGATGGTTCTTCAGATGCTGCAAGGTCGAAATCCGATGGGGACGCTGCTTGTTCCAGAATCTACCGTCCGGCTCGCGGGTCAGCTCGTAACCGAAGGCGCTCCTTGCGGCATCCTCGAGATCAAGTCTAAGGGCATAACCCTGTCGGTGATCGTGCGCAAGAGCGACGGGATGATCCTTTCGACCCGTAGCGCGATTCTCGGACGCCGTGGCGAAGTTGCCCTGCGAGAGGAGACCACTTACCGGTACGACTCGGTAAATCGGGGAGTCGGTGGTCAGTTGCTTTCAGTATCTGCCGCGGGCGCGAGACCGTTCCCCAGATAGCTGCAGACAAAAAAAGAGCCGGATATTTCCAGCTCTTTTTGATCCTACGTAGCGATTTTACTTGCCGCTCTTGGCTGTTTCCTGCTTCTTCAGAAGCGTAACCGCTTCGGCCCAGGTCGGGTCCTTCTCGCCCTTTTTCAGGAACGGAGGCATCTTTGCGACGACCTTGTCAGGCACCACACCGGTACCTTCCAGCCGCACACCCTTGGCTGTCACGTAGTCGTCGACCGGCATCTGGAGCACGAAACCGTCGGGCAGGGGCCGCATGACGGAAACCAGAACGGCACCGGCAGATTTCGTGCCGACCACCGGAGCGTTCAGCGTTTCTTTAAGGGCCGCAGCTGCGATTTCCGAAGCCGATCCCGAGCCGCCGTCGACAAGTACCGCGACCTCGCCCTTGAAGTTGACGTTCTTGTTCGCGGAGATCCGAATCTTGCGCGGCGACCATTCGGCGATCGCCTTAAGGTCCGTCGGGCTGCCGTGCTCATCCTTGACGAACTGGTCGACAAGCTGTTTGTCCACAAACGTGCCCATCACGCTCTTGTCCGGCATCACTGTGCCGAGGAAATGCATGAGGTTTAGCACCGCGCCGCCACCGTTGCCGCGGAGGTCGACGATCAGGCGCTTGGCGCCAGCCGCCTGCTTCACCAGGCTCTCGACTCGATCCGAATCGTAAGCCAGGTCGAACGTGTAGATCTTAAGAACGGCGGAATCCTTGTCCGCCCAAGTCAATTCTTCCGGTCGAATAGTGCTGAACTTGCGGCGTGTGATCGTGTATTCCTTGATCTTGCCATCGGCCTTCTTGACCTTGAGTTTGACCTCGGTGCCCTCGGGCCCAGCGATTTGGCCGGGACCGGTGACCTTCTGGCCATTGCCCTCGACGATGATGTCGCCGACCTCGATTCCGGCGCCCGCGGCGGGAGCACCTTCGATCAAGCCCACGACCAAGACTCCCTCGGGAATGATATTGATCCGAATGCCGATGCCGACGGTGGAGTTCGTCACGCGGGCGCTCGCCATTCGCGGGGTGTGGAGAACCAGGTGGCTGAAGCTGAATTTGCCGAGCGCATCCTGGAATGCATCGGCGAAGTCCTCGTCCGTCTTAGCCGCGTCCAGCTTTTCTTTTTCGGAGGCGAGGTAGTCGGTCCACTTGCTGAAGTCGACTCCAGGAACGTAGGCCTTGTTCAAGATCAGGTAGTTCGCTCGCTCTAATATCTGCGCCTTCAGTTCGGGCGTCAAATCGGTCTTGGGCGGCGTTGCTGTGCCGGCTTGGCCAAGCACGAGCGGGGCGACGAGCAGCAGCGCGGCGGCTGCAAAAGCGGCTCTGAGGGGTTTCATACAATTATTAAACAAGGCTGTCCGATAAGGGCTTACGACAATTCCTACGCCACTCTATCCCATGCCGCAACTTTCCGCGATTCCGTGGGCAGAATGAACTAATGCTTCCGCACTTTTACTACCATCCGCGCATGCTCGATTACGAGATTTCACCGAGCCATCCGCTGAAGCCAGAGCGGTTGCGACGCACCATTGAACTATTGGAGCGGCTGGGCATTACACCCATCGATCCTGAGCTGGCGAGCGAGGAAGACGTGCTGCGGGTCCACGATCGCAGATACCTGGAAGCGGTTCGAGCTTTGGACCCGGCCGAGGGGACGGAAGGCCGGTACTCGCCGGACGAGATCGCAGAGTTTGGATTCCTGTCCGGAGACAATCCCGTCTTCCCGCGCATGTACGCGTCGTCGATGGCCTACCTGGGCGGGACCGTCCGCGCTGCGGAAGCCGTGCGAGACGGAGCTCCGCTGGCCTTTGGCATCGCCGGTGGCCTGCATCATGCCCTCCGAGCCAAGGCAAGCGGATTCTGCGTATTCAACGACCCCGCCATCGCCTGCCACATCCTCCGTGAAAAATTTCAAAGAGTCGCGTATGTCGACATCGATGTCCATCATGGCGACGGTGTGCAATGGCTGTTCTACGACGACCCGACGGTGCTCACGTGTTCGATTCACGAAGAAGGCCGTACGTTGTGGCCTGGCACGGGTTGGGTTGATGAAACCGGGGCGGAATTCTCGTCAATAAACGTGCCGCTCCAGGCGCACACGACAGGCGACGTCTGGCTCGACGCCTTCGAGAGAGGCATCCTTCCTGCCCTCACGCGATTTGCGCCGCAAGCGATGGTGCTCCAGATGGGCACCGACTCCCACTTCCTCGACCCCCTCGCGCACCTGAGAAACAGCGTCCAGGAATGGCTACGCGCCGTAGAGCACATCCGCGATCTCCAAATCCCTATCGTCGCCCTCGGAGGAGGAGGCTACAACCTGACTACAGTGCCGCGAATGTGGGCAGCCGCCTGCCTAAGTCTGGCCCGTCTCCCCGTACCGCATGACGTTCCGCCTGACCTCGCCAACGAATGGGAGATGCCAACCTTTCTAGACGCGAATCCAGCCGGTCCACGCGGTGCTGGGAAGGCGTACGCGGAGGAAGTTATTCTCACGCTCCACCGGATGCACGCGGTGGTGTAAGCCTCTTCCTCTTGCGGCAATGCTTGTTCGCCCGGAGGGGAGGTGCGTCCGCGCCAGTGCCGGATAACGGTCCGTGCCTAGTCTTCCTGCATCCCGGGAATCAGTTCGACGACGACCTTTTTCTTCTTGAGATCGATCGACTTAACGAACTCCTTCACGGCGGGGATCAGGATTTCGCCAACCTTCAGAACGTCCTGAGCGGGAAGGGGGAGGACTTCGTCGATCTTTCCGAGGGCTTCGCCCTCGATGGTAAAGACTTCTAGGCCGATCAAGTCCTCGGTTCGGTATTCGTCGTCCTCAAGTTCGACGTCCTCGGGTTTTCCTTCGAGGTAAGCCCATTGCAGAGCTTCGGCGGCGTTGCGGTCGGTTACGCCAACCAACTTCAAGAGAAGGCGGTTCTTGTGGAGCTGCGATTCCTTGATTTCGACCCAGTCGTCGCCCATCTTCAGGCGCACGCCTGGAGCGAAGCTGTCGAGGAACTGGGTCAAGGGGTGGACCTTGACTTGGCCCTTCAGGCCGTGGGCGCCGACGATCTGACCTAGCCGGATGAATTCGGGATGAGTCGGCATAGAGGTCCTATAAGACTTATAAGACCTGCGAGATTAGTCGGTCACGATCTTGACGTAGGCCCGTTCGTGGGCCTTCGCGGCTACGGCGCTAACCACGCAGCGGACGGCGGCGACGACTCGGCCGCTCTTGCCGATGATCTTTCCGACATCGTCGGGATTCGTTCGGACGAAGAAGGTACGGGTGTTGCCATCCAACTCCTCTTCGATCTCGACCTCAGTGGGGTTTTCGACGACGGACTTGACGAGATGCTCAACGAAAGGTCGGTAATCCATTAGGCTTCGGTAGTTTCCTCAGCGGCGGCGGGCTCAACCGGAGGTGCATCGGCCACGGGAGCTTCTTCGGCGGGTGCCTCGGAGGCGACTTCAGGCTCAGCGACGGACTCGACCACGGGCTCGGGAGCCTTTTCGGCTGCGGGCGCAGGGGCGGCGACAGGTTCGGGAGTCGGCTCAGCGGCGGGGGCGCCTACCGCGCTCGGGACCGAAATCGACGCAGTGCGTTTGTCGAGGAACTTGTAGCTCAACTTCGCCTTCGGGCGAGCTTCGAAAAACTTGGGGAGAACGCCAGCACGGTTCAGGATGATCGCCGCCGTCTCGCTGGGCTGTGCGCCCTGCATCAGCCAGTGCATCGCTCGCTCCTCGTTGATGTTGATGAGCGTCGGCTTGACCACGGGATCGTATTGGCCGAGAGTCTCTACGAAAGCGCCATTGCGACCGGCGGAGCTCTTGGCTACCACCACGCGATAAAAAGGCCGGCCCTTGGTGCCGATACGCCGAAGTCGAATTCTAACCATGCTTGATCTGTACGTCCCTTCTGTCTCGCGCGGGTCCTTCTTGCGCGAACGCTGATTGTACCCCTGCGTGGGACGGCGTTGCGGTATTGCGACGTTTCAGGCCCGCGGTCACTTTTGCACGAGGTCAGCCGTGAGCCCACCCAAGGGGTTTCCTAACCTAGCGCTTCTTAAACTTGCCCATCTTCTTGGACATCTTGCCGAACTGCTTCATCCCTCTTCGCATCTCGTAGAGCTGTTTGACGAGGGCGTTGACTTGTTCGACCGAGGTGCCGGAACCCGCAGCGATTCTCTTTCTCCGCGAGCTGTTGAGGACGTCGGGGGTTTGGCGTTCTTTGAGCGTCATGCTGAGGATGATCGCCTTGGTCTGCTCGATTTGGCGCTCGTCGATGTTGTCGAGGGCTTCCTGAGGGATCATGTTCGCGGCCCCGGGAATCATGCCCATGAGCTTCTTGATGGAGCCCATCTTCTTCATCATCTGAAAGCTTTGGAGAAGGGTGTTGAAGTCGACATCGCCCTTCTTGGCGCGGGCCTCCATCGACTGCATGTCGTCCGGATCCATGTCGGCCTGGGCTTCTTCGACTGTTCGGATAAGGCCGAGGACGTCGCCGAAGCCAAGGATCCGCTCCGCCATGCGGCCGGGATCGAAGTCGTCGAGAGCGTCGACCTGCTCACCGACGCCGACGAATCGAACG
>JBBSFL010000168.1:0-6970 GCA_038238735.1 Fimbriimonadales bacterium
CCAGATCCAGGTGGGACAGGATGGCAACCTCAAGATGCACATCGAGACTCCTCAGGTCGGCATCGACGTCCAGCTTCTGCGCTAGACATCCCCATCCAACCAAACCCTACATATTAGTGACCTGGAACGAAAAGGCCCGCGAGAAACCGCGGGCCTATCTCTTGTTTGGGCTCGGACGGAGCCTCGCGCTCCCGCCCATTTCTTCGTTTCCCAGGCGTTGGCTTGCCTCTATCGGCGGCTATGGACCCGGGATCCTGCGTTCCACCAACTATTTGCGCCAGACTGGCAATTAGAAGACCAGTGGACCGCCTAGTGAATTGACCCGGCGAGCGAAATCTTCGGCTCCGACCCGGCCCTCAAAGCGGAGATTGTCGGAAGCACGCTCGTAGCGAATTCGGACCGTACCATCCTGCTCTCTGATTTCGAGCAAGCCAGAATTGGCGTCGCGACCTTCGAGAGGCCAGCCGTTGGTTACGTTGCAGAGGCTGGTGGGATCGGTTCGGACTGTACCGCTGACTGTCCCTTCGTCGTTGACCCGGCAAACGGCGACATCGACACGGCGCTCTCCGCCGAGCTTCATCTCGAATTGGAATTTGCCGTCCAACGAGGAGTCCGCGCAGGGAATCTTGTAGCAAAGCGCGTGCATATCCATATTCTAACGCCGATTCGGGCCTGCCGGTAAACTCCCGCCGATGCCAGAGTACGTCTCCAGCGTCGGAATGGAGGTTCACGCCGAGCTTGCGACGCGGTCGAAGATGTTCTGCCGGTGCGCGGTGGCTTTCGGCGGTGAGCCGAATACCCGGACGTGCCCGGTCTGCCTTGGCCTGCCGGGCAGCTTGCCCGTTCCCAACCGTGCCGCCATCGAAATGGTGATCAAGACGGCGCTGGCTCTGAATTGCAAGATCAATTTCGAGTCGGGATTTCAGCGGAAGAACTACTTCTATCCGGACCTCCCCAAGGGCTACCAGGTCTCCCAATATCAGCATCCTCTTGGATATGACGGTTGGCTCGAGGTGCCGAGCGGGGGCGGGACGAAGCGGATCAATATCCGTCGCGTTCACCTCGAAGAGGACACGGGCAAGCTGATGCACCTTCCGCAGGGCGGTTCGGGCGTCGATTACAACCGCGCAGGGGTGCCGCTGATGGAGATCGTCACGGAGTTTCCGCCCGACATCACCACGCCGGACGAGGCACGCGACTATCTCGTGCAGCTTCGCCAAATCCTGCTGTACCTTGGCGTCTGCGACGGGAAGATGGAGGAGGGCTCCCTGCGGTGCGAGCCAAACATCTCCGTGCGCCCGGCCGGTTCGGACACCTATGGCACGAAGACGGAACTGAAGAATCTCAACTCCTTCCGAAGTGTGCAACTGGGGGTCGGGTTCGAGGTTCGGCGGCAGATTGCCGCCAACGATCAGGGCGAACGGATCGTTCAGGAAACGCGCGGCTGGAACGAGCAGAAAGAAGCAAGCTACAGCATGCGGGTGAAGGAGTCGGAGAATGACTACCGCTACTTCACCGACCCCGATCTGACTCCGATGGTCTTCGACGCCGATACCATCGAAACCCTACGCGCGACGATCCCAGAATTGCCTTTGGCGAAGTCGGAGCGGTACCAGAAGAACCTCGGACTGAGCTCTTATGACGCTGGGGTGCTGACAGGCGACCTGGAGTGGTCCGGCTACTTCGAAGACGCGCTCGCGGCAGGTGGCGACGCCAAGACGGTCTGCAATCTTCTCACCCAAGACTTCGCCGGCTTGCTAAAGGAAGACGGTATCTCCCCCAGGGCGAGCAAGATAGAACCGAACGGATTGGTGGATCTCGCCAGGCTAGTCGCCAACAACACCATCTCCTCCAAGATCGCAAAAGACGTTTTGAAGGAGATGTATCGAACCGGCAATAGTGCAGAATCCGTCGTGAAGGAAAAGGGACTCACGCAGATCACCGATTCGTCTGAAATTCGGGGAGTCGTGGCAAAGGTCCTAGAAGAAAACTCGGAAGTCGTGGCAAAGTATAGGGGAGGCCAGACAAGTGTGAAAGGTTTCCTGGTTGGCCAGGCGATGAAGGCGAGCGGCGGAAGAGCGAACCCCGCGCTGGTGCAACAGCTTGTGGCTGAGGAATTGGAGAAAAGCGAATGAGAAAATGGCTAGTGGGAATCGGCTTGGCCGCCACCGCGGTTTCAATGGCGGGTCAGACTCAGCCGGCAGATCGCACGGAGGGCATCTGGGCTTATGCGGTCCTTCGCATGCAGCGTCAGAACGATTTCTGGTTCCGGCTCGGGGACTTTCCGCGCGTGATCCAGAGCCTTCGCTTCCAGGCGCTTATCTTCCCGCACAACTACGACATCGTGACGAATCTCGGCTACATGCTCGAGAACGTCGAAGATCGGAGCAGTGCCCTTGCGGTCTACATCAAGTATCGCGAAAGCAACCCCGAGGATCCCGAGGCTTACTATCCCGAGGCGGAGTACTACTTTAAGAAGAAGGCGTGGGACAAGGTTCCGCCGTTGATCGAGCCTTCACTGAAAGTCGGCCCGGGGCCCCCTCCGAACTCCTATCGGATTCTTGCCCACTCCTACGAGCACTTGAATCTTCTGGGGGACGCGGTGCGGATTTGGAAACAGTATCTAGCAAAGGCGCCCGCCGACGAGATGGCGAAGAACAACCTGTCACGCGTCGAGAAAAAGCTCCACGGCAAGCCTTCCGCCTAGCTGGCGAAAGCTTCGCCATCCTTGCGAACTACGGATGCTTCGTCGATCGGGGCGATCGCATTCAGCTTGAGAAGGTCTTCCGCGTAATCCTGTAGCTGTTCTTTGGTGACTACCTGCCCACGGAGCAGGACCAGACCCGCACCGCAAATCGCGTCCACCGTCACAAGGAATTGCGATTTCTCCACGAGTTATACGGCCTTGCATCGTCAAATTTGCGATGCCAACCGCAATTATAGACTGTTTTGTCGGTATACCTCAGGTCTTGCGACCTAGGAAACGGGGGAGGATTCGTCGGAGTCGAGATTGAGAAGAGAGGCGTAACGTCCCCTGCGAGTCAGCAGTTCCTCGTGGGTGCCTAACTCCACGATGCGGCCGTCGTCGAGGACCGCGATCTGGTAGGCGTCCTGGACGGTCGATAGCCGGTGAGCGATGACGAGGGTGGTTCGACCTCGCATGAGACGCTCCAGAGCTTCGCGCACGAGGGCCTCGCTGCGCGTATCCAGAGCTGAAGTCGCTTCGTCGAGCACGAGAATTCGCGGGTCCTTGAGGACGGCCCGGGCGATCGCCACCCGCTGCCGCTGGCCGCCGGAGAGGGTTACGCCTCTTTCGCCAATCATCGTCTCGTACCCGTCGGTGAAGCCTCGGACGAATTCGTCTACATTGGCGGCTTTGGCGGCATCTACAACCTCGGAGTCGGGCGCGTTAAGGCGTCCGTATCGGATGTTGTCCAGGATGCTGCCATTGAAGAGCTGCGGGTCTTGAGGCACGATTCCGACATGTTCGCGGAGCTGGGCTCGTCGGATGGTCCTCAGGGGCACGCCGTCGATCAGTATCTCGCCTTGCTGCGGCTCATAGAAGCGGAAGAGGAGCGAAGCAACGGTGGTCTTGCCTCCTCCGCTGTGCCCGACGAGGGCCGTCACCTTGCCGGCCGGAATCGTGAGGTTGAGACCGGCGAGGACGGGTGTATCGGGGACGTAGCCGAACTCGATTCTCCGGAGCTCGACTTGGCCGGGACCGGCGGGGAAATCGATGGCGTCGTCCGGGTCGGGAGTTTCGGCGGTCTCGTCGAAGAGGTCAAATAGTCGGTCGGCGGCGCCAACTGCCCGCTGAAGCCGTGTGTAGAGCGAGGCGAGCGCCCCCATCGGGCCACTGATGATGGTTACCGTCATGAAGAACGCGAGAAGGGATCCCGGCGTCGAGTGGCCGCTCATGACGCTGCGTCCTCCATACCAGACCACACCGAGCATCAGGCTGATGAATCCCACGAACCCGACGGTGCCCATGGCGGCCTCCCGGATTGACGCCTTGACGTTAATTCGGTAAACGACCTCGAGCTTCTCCTCCGCCCGATGGTCTTCGTGTTTTTCTCGGGCGAAAGCTTTCACCAACCGGATGTTCGCGAGGGCTTCGGTCATCGCACCCATCGCCTCGGAGAGCGCATCCAGGCCCTGCCGCGTGAGCTTGCGAAGCCGTCGGCCCGAGATGACGAAGAACAGCATCACGAGCATGAGAAGCCCGACCACGACAAGGCAGAGTTCCCAATCCAGATAGATGGCCACCGCGATGCCCCCGATGAGGGTGATGAGGTTGCCGGCTAGATTGACGAGGTCGCTGGTCAGGGTCTGTTGGATGAGGCTGACATCGTTACTCAAGTGGCTCGCAAGATCGCCCGAACGGCTTCGATCGAAGAACGCGACGGGCAGCCGTTGCAGGTGCGCAAAGAGCCGTGACCGCATGTTCGTGACGATGCGATTGCCGGTGTTCGCGATCAACACCGCCTGGGTAAACGAGAAAACCGCGGACAGCAAGATCAGGCCGATGATGGCGAGCGCGAGCCTATCCAGCGCATCCAGAGATCGCTGTGACAGCACGCGATCGAGAGCGGTTCGAGCGAAGAGAGGCAGCGACAGGTTGACGGCGGTCGAGAAGAGGACGAGTACGCCCGCGAGAGCGAGGATTCCTCGGTAGGGAATCGCGAGTTTGAGGAGCCGGGACACAGAATCCCACTTGAGCTTCGTCAACTTGTCATGCTCGGGGTTTGACGAATAGGGAGCGGAGGATCGCATCGGCTACCTCAGTCTACGGTCCGGGCTGGTCGGATGGTCACAAAAATAGCCGGCGAGATGCTCACGCCGAACGTGATCGGAACCGAGACACCCTCGACTCCGCCTCCCACGACATGAATGACTCCGCCGCCTTCGGTAACCGCAGTTTCCGTTGCGTTAGAGTTAGGGTCGGTTATGACCGGGGTCGTTCCGGGAATGACGACGTTGTTGGCATCGAGCGCGGTGACCGCGACCGCATAGTCGTCGGCTGCACTCGTGCTCGGGATGATGCTGGAAATGATGTCGCCGGGAGCGCCAAACTTGTTGGAGCCGTTCGGATCGAGGACCATCACCTTGATCGCAGCCGGAGCGCCTACAGTGTAGGATGGGCTCTGATAGGTCAAGACGAGCGTGACGTCATTCGAACCGACCAGGTTGACGACCTGCGCAGGGATGTTCGACTTGCCGACGCCGTTGTATTGGAAACCCGTACCGCTGAAGGTCAGCGAAGGCGTGCCTGCGCTGAGCGACGTGACCCGGGCCACGACGGCGTTTCCGTCGGTGGACATGTCGAACGCGGGCCTATCGAAAGCATGATGATGAGGGTCGAAGATGCCCGCGGGAGTTTCTCGTTCGGCGCTCCGGTGGGCATTGTCGATGCCATCCACGTCCCTGCGACACGCGGGTACAGGACTTCGCTTCGTCTGCCGACAATCGAACCTGTAAACAACACCGGGAGACAGTTTTGGCCAACGGAAGATTTGTGCACGAATATCAGAAGAACGCGGTGAACGGCGCCTCGCCGCTTCAACTTGTCATCATGCTTTACGATGGGGCTCTGCGCTTCATGGAGGCGGGCAAGCACGCCATGCGCAAGGGAGACCTCGAGAAGCAGAATCAGAGTCTGCAGCGCGCTCAGAAGATCGTTCGAGAACTGACCTCATGCTTGGATGTGAAAGAGGGCGGTGAGATCGGCAAGAACCTCTTCAGCCTCTACGTTTACGTCAACAACGAGCTTGTGAGAGCGAACGTCGAAGACAGCGCCGAGCCGATCGATCGGTGCATCCGAATACTCAGCGACCTACGCGAAAGCTGGGTCCAGCTCGAGCGGAGCCAATCGCTCACGGCGCGGGCCGCCTAATGGAAGACCGACTTCTGCTCTTGACGCTCGCTTTGGAAGGAGCCGTCGACTCGGCCGACGAGCGCGAAATCGATGCTTTACTATCGACCCGGCAAGCCCTACTCGACGGATTCAGCGGTCACCTCTCTCGCGAGGCGGCGGCGAAGATCGCGGAGATCGAGGCCCGGCTCATCATGAGGATGCGTCGCGAGCAGCGCACGATCGCTGCGTCCCTAAGCGAGGTTCGGTCCAAGAAAAAAGCGGGTACCGCCTACGGCGCGCGGGGCACCCTCAAGCGCCGGAACGATATCTCCCTGAGCGCCTAGGTAGAATCTAAGCATGCTGAACCTAGAGCAGCATGAAGCGCTGTCCAAGGCTCGTGGGAGACTGGACGCTATCAGGGGGCATCTTTGACGGCCCTCGAATACTCTCGGAAATCCATGAGCTAGAAGCTCGGTCTGCGGAACCCGGGTTTTGGGACGATCCCGCCGCCGCAAACAAGATTTTTCGTAAGCTGAGCCATCTCAAGGCAACGCTGCAGCCCCTCGACGCCCTCACCAAGACGGACAAAGACGTCACCGAGCTCTACGAGATGCTTAAGGACGAGGCGAGTCCCGAGATCGAGAAGGAGGCCGATGCGATGGCGCTCCAGTTCCTCAAGGATGTCGATGCATACGAATTGCGCACTCTCCTAAGCGGTGAGCACGACGCACGGAACGCGGTGGTCGACATCAACGCCGGCGCGGGAGGCACAGAGGCCTGCGATTGGGCGGCGATGCTCTACCGCATGTACCTTCGCTGGGCAGAGCGGCGCGGCCTCAAGGTTGAGCTCCTCAACGAAACCGAAGGCGACGTGACGGGATACCGAACCGTTTCGATGATGGTTTCCGGTGACAACGCCTATGGCTACCTGAAGTCGGAGAACGGCGTCCACCGACTGGTGCGCATCTCCCCTTTCGATTCGGCCGCCCGCCGCCACACTTCCTTCGTCAAGGTCGAGGTGTTGCCGGAGATCGAGGAGAACGAAGTCACGATCGACCCCGACGAGATCAAGGTGGAGACCCTACGTGCGGGCGGGGCGGGCGGCCAGCACGTCAA
>JBBSFL010000169.1:0-6902 GCA_038238735.1 Fimbriimonadales bacterium
CCTGTACAACATCGGCAATGTCTACTACTCGCTCGGTCAGAACGACAAGGCGCTGGACTTCTACACCCGCGCCCTCGCAATCCGGGAGAAGATCGGAAACCAGGGGGACATCGCGATGAGCCTGAACAACATCGGCAACGTCTACGACTCGCTCGGTCAGAACGACAAGGCGCTGGACTTCTACACCCGCGCCCTTACGATCAGGGAGAAGATCGGAAACCAGGGGGCCATCGCGATGAGCCTGAACAACATCGGCGTCGTCTACGAAGCCCTCAAACAGTTTGACAAGGCCGAAGAATGTTACGCCCGGTCCCTGAAACTGTATGAAGACCAGAGCCAACAGGTGGGCAACCCGAGCGACCTGGCGGAATTCCAGGCGGCAAACCAGGGGAGCCTGCAAGCTCGTTACGCTCGGCTTCGGCTGAGGCAGAATAAGCCGGAGGAGGCGCTTGCAATGGCGGACCGTGCACGGGCGTTCGCCCTTGGAAGGCAGCTGGCCTTTAACGAGAATAGCCTGGCAAGCATTCTTAAGCCGGAAGACCTGACCGCCTTAACCACGGCAACACAGAAAGTCGTGTCGGCAAATGCCGCGCTCCGGATTGTGCTGCAGAAGCAGGACACGGCTTCGGAGGCCGCCAAGGCAGATCTGGACAGGACCAAGGCAAAGCTGAAAAAGGACGTCGACGATGCCGAGCAGGCCTATACACTGCTTCGAGACGGACTCTATGCCCGGTATCCAGACTTCAAGCTCATCTCAGGGGCAAACTTTCGCAGCGGCGCTCGACTGGTACAGCTAGGTCGGCAGAACCCGAACACGCTCTTTATCGAGTACGAGCTGGTGGATGATGAGCTGATGATCTTTGCTGTTAACGGGGACGGGCTGAAAACTTATGAAATCAAGCTGAATCGGAAGGACCTGGAGGCTCAGGTGAAGGCGTTTACCTCGGCCATTCAGGGCGACAAGGCGGCGGAGGAGAAGGCGGCGACGGCGCTTTACGCGACTATCCTCGGTCCGCTGGAGAAGGACGGCCTCCTTCGTGTCACGGGCGTCTCGCCCGTGAGTCTCTCGACCGTCCCGGTCGAGTCCCGCACCTACAGACACCTCGTATTCGTCCCCGATGGGCCGCTGCTCGAAGTCCCCTTCGCCGCCCTCATCGACAGCCAAGGCAAGCGCCTCATCGAGACCCACACCGTCGCCAACGCCGTCTCCCTCGGCGTCCTCACCTGGGACACCACGCCGAGAGACCCTACAGAGAACTTGCTGGTAATCGCCGACCCGACCGGAGACGGCGGCGAGAAGCTGGTGAGCCTTTCCAGGGGCGGGAGTTTCCTCCCACTGCCCGGAGCCAGGGAAGAGGGGATGGAAGTGACGAACCTGGTTCCCGGCGCCGTTGGCTACACGGGCAAAGAGGCCCGGGAAGACCTCATCAAGAAAGAGGCGGGCAAGTATGCGATCCTTCACTTCGCCACCCACGGGTCGCTGAACTCGGTGAAGGAGATGCTCTCCTGCCTCGTGCTCGCTCCCGAGGTCGCGAACACGGGCAACGAAGACGGGTACCTCGAAGCCCGGGAGATCGTCGGATTACCCTTATCGGCCCAACTCGCCGTGCTGAGCGCTTGCAACACGGGCGAAGGGATTCAGCGGGGCGGCGAGGGTTTGATGGGCCTCGCCTGGGCATTCCGCGCCGCCGGTGTCCCGGCCGTCGTCGCCACCAAATGGGAAGTAGACGACAAATCCACGAGACGTATCATGGTGAGCTTCTACAAAGAGCTTCTCAAGGGAGCTAGGAAGGACGATGCGATGCGGACGGCCATGCTGGCGGAGATGAAGGAGGAGGAGACGCTCAATCCTAACCGGGCTACGTCGATAGGTGATCTTAAAGCGCCGACGGGCAGAAGCAGCACCTACTACTGGGCGGCGTTCCAAGTGATCGGGGACCCGAGCCCGCTGAAGAAGCTTCCGAAGGGTTGAGCCCCAATCGTCTTCCTTCGGTGGCTCTGCCCAGCGGAATCGAAGCCGCCCGGCGTGTTTACGATGAGGCTAGGCCAGTACGTTGTTCGGTTGATCGGATTCATGCTCCTCGAAGTTCTCGGCTGTCACATTCGTCGCGGAAGTCCCATCCGCTACAACTGCAATTCTGGGGACCGCACGGTAAGGTCCGTGGCCTATTCGCCGGACGGGAAGTGGCTGGCGACCGGGCTCGGGGACAACACTTGCAAGGTCTGGAATGCGGCAACGGGTAAAGAGGTACGGACTTTGACCGGGAAGGCAGAGGGAGAAACCAACGGCGTCAAGTGCGTTGCCTTTTCCCCGGACGGCAAGTATTTAGCCGCGGATACGGCGGACAGCCGCGTCGAACTGGGAGCGTTGCCGAAGGAAAGTCCGAGCACGTCATTGGCGCCGCCTCGGTCAAAACCTTCGCCTTCTCCCAGACGGGGAGAAGCTTTTGACGGGCGCTTCGGACAACGGCGTGTACCTGGTCGATGTTGCTTCGGGGAAGATTCTCGAAACCTACGTTGACTCGGTGCAGGGGGAATACAGCGGCGCTCTCTCGGTGGCATTCGCGCCGGACGGCAAGACGGTCGCAGTCGCCGGATCGAACGGGACCGCGAATTTGTTTGTGGTTACGAAGTAAACGCGGATAGAGAGATTCCGGGTGAAAGCCGCTACCTCTGTTACAGTGAAGTGTGGGATTCTGTGGTGAATAGCGGGGAAGAGGCGTCCAAAAACTGCACCGGCCAACCCTCAGCCTTCGGGTGAGCAAGGTCTTCCCATCACCCAGCCACCCGCGGCAACGATTTTTGATTGAGAGTCAGATGCACGTCGTCGATCATGAGCCCCATGTGTGGTATCTCTTCGAGCGTGAGGAGCAGCTCTTGCTGGATGTTAACTGCAACCACAGCGCGGCCGGCTATAGCGTTCTGATTCCGCTCAGCTCGGAAGAGGCAACCGATTACGCCTGCGATGGACGTGCCTGCCTGAACCGGCTCGCGCGGGCGGTGCAGGACGGGGGACCGGGGCGAGGACATCAGCTCCGAGACGTATCCAAGACCTACTCGAAAGAATGTGCGCAGGCGCTACGCGACTGGAGAGCATCCGAAATCCGTCCGTAACGTGACGGGCCAGAACTCCTGGAGGCCGCTCACCAGGCGGATGGGGGCAAAGTGTCAGTTCGCCTGAGGGGAGTGAGCCGTAGGCAGCCGGTACGCTTGGCGGATGGACATTCTTGTTCTTGGCGGGACTCGGTTTGTGGGGCGGCATATTGTGGAGGCGGCCTTGGCGCGAGGGCATCGGCTTACTTTGTTTCACCGGGGGAAATCGGGGGATGATTTGTTTCCTGAGGTGGAGCGGATCCTTGGGGACCGGGATGGGGGTTTGGCGGCGCTGGGGGAGCGGCGGTGGGATGCGGTTTTCGATACATGCGGCTACCATCCGCGCGTCGTTCGCCAGTCGGTCGAGCGGCTGACCGGCCGGGCCGAGGCGTACCTTTTCATCTCGACGGTCAGCGTATATGCCGACGGCAATCCGCGGGATAAGCCGATTTCGGAGGACGGGAAGCTGATCCGGTTCGACGCGATGCCCGAGTCGGAGGAGATCACGAACGAGACCTACGGCGGGTTCAAGGTGCTTTGCGAGGAGGCTGTGGCGGAGTTTTCTGGGCGCATTACCGTTGTGCGCCCAGGACTCGTTATCGGTCCGCATGACACCTCGGACAGGTTCACTTATTGGGTCGATCGTTTTCTACGGAAGGGCCCGGTCTTGGTCCCATCGCCACTGACCGGCAAGATCCAGCTCGTCGACGCTCGAGACCTTGCCGCGTTTTGCGTCCATCTGCTTGAAAATCAGATTGAAGGCATCTTCAACGCCGATGCGCCGGCCGAGGCGATCACCTACCAGGAGATGCTCCACGTCACACAGATGAACACCGACGGCGACGCAGAGCCGGTCACGGTGAGCGAGGCTTGGTTGGAAGAGCAAGGCGTTCGGCCGTGGGCCGACCTGCCGTTGTGGATTCCCGACGGTGAAGACGCGATGCACGAATATGGAATCTCGCGCGCTCTAGCCAACGGCTTCGAGCCTCGGTCGTTGGCTTCGAGCGTTCGCGACATCGCGGTCTGGCACGCCGCTCGGATGCCGGTCGAGCTTAAAACCGGACTTTCGCGGGAGCGGGAGTTGGAACTCGTCGAAATCGCCTCAACCGTGGAAGGCTAGTGCCTGAGTTCACCGTCGAAGTGCCGGATGGTCGGCTGGATATTGGCCTCTGCGTTCGCAGTGGGCAGGTGTTTCGGTGGCGGCAAACCGAACCGGGCGTTTGGTTCGGGTCGGACGGACCCACCTGGTATCGGGTGCATACGGGCTCCGAGTTGCGGGTGGAGACCAACGCGGACAGGGAGGCTTTCGAGAGTTACTTCCGCTTGGATTGGGACGCGGAGGAGATCGAAGCCCAAATCCTCAAGAGGGGGCCTGAGCTTGAGCCGTACATGAGGGAGCTTCGCGGGCTGCGGTTGTTGCGCCCGGCTTGCGCGGTCGAGGCGTTCTACGGATTCCTGTGCACCCCTAATAACAACCTCACCCGAATCGTGAAGATGAACGATCACCTTTCGCGGCATGCGCCGATCGTCGGCAGAGAGGGCGGGGAAGCGGTGCACGGATTTCCTGGCACTGAGGAGATCGCGAGGCTGGACGAGGCGATGCTTCGGGAGCAGGCTTTCGGCTACCGGGCGGCGACGATTCCGCATGTGGCTCGGCAGGTTTTGGGCCGAGGGGGCGACTCCCACATCGAAAGTCTGAGAGGGGCTGCATACGCCGAAGTCCACGCCGAGCTCCTGACGATCACCGGGATCGGCCCTAAGCTGGCCGACTGCATCTGCCTCTTCGCTCTCGATCACACTGAGGCGGTGCCAGTCGATACTCACATATGGCAGGCCGCCACGCGCCTCTTCTTTCCTGAGTGGCGGGACGAGTCTCTTACGGGGGCGCGCTACCGGGCCGTCGGGGACGCCCTCCGATCCCGCTTCGGCAAGCTCGCTGGATGGGCTCAGCAGTATTTGTTCTATGAAAATCTGCTGAAGTGGCGGGAGCGGAAGGCTCAAAGCGGTTGAGCCGGCGTCTAAATGTCCAAGCTTTAAGGGCCCCCGGGAGTGGGAGGGATTATGTCCGGGAGGGGCCGACTGAAGTCGGGCCGCCCAGATGCGGAATGAATTCCGCGCTCCCACTGAGGGCTTGACCAGGCACGCTTATCTGTCCGATTGAAATGCCCGGTTGCGGCCCGGAAGCGACCGTTCGCGCTATGATTGCTCCCATGCGTATCGGCCGATTGGCTCTTTTTCTGCCTCTTTTCGCGGGCTTTTCTTGCCAGACGTCGAAGATTCCCGATGCCATGCTGCCTGCAGTTCCAGCCAAGGCTCAACTGCTGAAACTCGACGACGAGCGGCTGGCGGAGAGTTCGGGCGTCGCGCCGAGCCGCACCCGGCCGGGCGTTTATTACACGCACAACGACAGTGGGGATACTGCCCGCTTCTTCGCCTTCTCGCTCGATAAGCTCAAGCTGGAGGAGTACGACGTCGAGAATGCCGAAGCGGTCGATTGGGAGGACATGGCAACCGCGACGGTAGCTGGAAGAAGCTACGTGTACTGCGGCGATATTGGGGACAACAAGTCGAAGCGAACGAGCATCCACATCTACCGAGTGCGCGAGCCTGCGGCGGGTGGCGGAAAGGTGCGAGCCGACCGAGATTGGGAGATCAGCTACCCAGACGGACCCCATAACGCCGAGACGCTCCTGGTGCACCCTGGGTCCGGGGATATCACGATTGTGACGAAGTCGCAGGATAAGACGTCGGGGGTGTATTTCCTGCCGCAACCCGCTCAATCCGGCACTTTCCAGCTTAGAAAGATTGGCGAGGTCGCCATCGATTCCGCATTTTCACCAGCTCGTCTTATAACGGGGGGCGCGATTTCTGCCGATGCTAAACACTTGGTGCTTCGGACTTATCTCGAAGCGTACGAATACGACGCGTCGGCCGAGTGGTTCAAGTCGACGCCCCGGAAGGTCTCAATGAACCACGATCCGCAGGGGGAGGGGATCACGTACAGTTTAGATGGCAAGAGTCTGCTGACGACCAGCGAGGGTCGCCCGTGCCAGGTCTCCGTCATCCCAATTTCACGATAACCAAGGGCCCGCAAATATGCCTGCTGCTTGACTTTTGTTGCAGCAAGCATGTCATAATTGCCCTTCGCAGCCAGGCAAGAGGAGGTTCCAAATGCGCAACTGCTCGCACAAAGTGGGAGCAATCCTTCTTGCGCTCGTGTCCGTTTCGGCGGCTCACGCGCTCAAGAATCGAAAGCAAGAAACAAACCGGGAAGAGATTCGGGTTGAAACTTTTCCGATCGCAGCTCCGGTTTCATATCAGCTGACCCGTCAGGTTGGCGTTGGTCGTTTGGTGAAGGCCCAAGAGGGCAAGCCAGGATCGATCATTCGCACCTATCAGGTCACCTTCGAGAACGGTGTCCCCGTCCGCAAGCACGAAATCAAGGAAGAGCGGAAGGACCCGGTTCCAACAGTTTTTTACATGGGCAAGGCCGGCTATGGTTGGCAGCCTTCGCGTGGCGACTTCATCCGGCACAAAGTGCTTACGATGAGCGCGACCGCCTACGATCCGAGCCCCGAAACAATCGGGCCCGGCGCGACCGGACGTACATGCACCGGCTTAAGGGCGACCTTCGGCATGGTAGCGGTGGACCCGCGAGTGATCCCCTTGGGAACGCTTGTGTTCGTGGAAGGATATGGCATGGCGCTGGCCTGTGACAAGGGCAGCGCAATCAAAGGCAATCGTATCGATCTTTGTTATGCAAGCAGGCGCGTCGCCGATGCCTTCGGGCGGAAGCGCGTGCGCGTCCA
>JBBSFL010000170.1:0-6894 GCA_038238735.1 Fimbriimonadales bacterium
GTCACTTCTTCGAGAGAAGACGCGATGGAGAGGGAATCTGCCGCCATTCCCGCTTCGATCGCCCCTTCCCGCATCCATTCACCAGTCGCGCCGTAGAGAACGGCCTGAGTGACGTTCGATGCGGCGAGAGCCTTCCCTACATCGCGATGGGCATTTTCGCTCTCGGTCCCAAGTTCGCGCATCTCGCCGAGGACGGCGAGCCGCCGGCCCTGGCAGGGGAGTTCCTTGAGAGTTTCGAGTGCTGCCAACATGGAATTCGGGGCGGCGTTGTAGGTGTCCAGCACCACCGTTCCGCCATTGATCGAGCGGATCTCCATTCGCATCGGCGGGAGCTTGGCGTGCTTGAGGGCTTCCGCGGCTTCTGGGGGGTCGACGCCGGCAAGAGTCGCCGCAAGGATCGCCGCTGCCGCGTTCAGTGCCATGTGTCGGCCCACGGAGGGGAGTTCGGCCCGCCATTTTCGAGCGGGTGCGCCGTCGAGCTCCATCTTGTCGAAGTCGGCGACTTCACCCTCGACCTCGCAGGACCACCAAGATTTCGGAGTGTAGGCGGTGATTCGGCACGCCGACCACTCGCTCCAGCCAAACGTGTAAACAGGTCCGCGAGCCATTCGCTTTAGGTCTTGCAAGAAGTCGTCCTCCTGCCACAAGACGGCCGGCGCCCCCTCCGGGAGGGCCCGAAGCAACTCGCCTTTCGCCCGAGCGATGCCCTCGCGAGAGCCGAGAAGTTCGGCATGCGACCACCCGATATTTGTAATCACCCCGATCGAAGGCTTGGCGATGG
Organism: Fimbriimonadales bacterium; assembly: GCA_038238735.1. GTDB lineage: Bacteria > Armatimonadota > Fimbriimonadia > Fimbriimonadales > Fimbriimonadaceae > JAFDWR01. The sequence continues at coordinate 782 of JBBSFL010000170.1, forward strand.
AGGCAAGGTGGGCGATCTGCCCAAAGCCGCGCATGCCCATCTCGACAATGGCGGCCCAGTGGGGTGACGAAGATGAGGAGCCTGACGGAACTGAGGGTCGGCCAGATTCAATTCCATCAAGCTCAACCCACAACAGCGGGGACGTGTACTCCGTATTCCGATTGCCCTCCGCCTTCAGCACCGGACCCGTAGGAGACAGAGCCGCCTCTACGAGCTCTTTGGTCGTGGTCTTTCCCGCGCTGCCGGTGATGCCGATGACGGGGCCGTGGAACTTTTCGCGGAAGTGTCGGCCGAGGCGGGCGAGGGCTTCTACAACGCTATCGACGAGAATGTACGGCCCCTCGACGGATCGCTCGGCGAGAGTCGCGACCGCGCCGGCTTCGATCGCCTTCGCGGCGAAGTCGTGCCCGTCGACTCGTTCGCCCTTGATGGCGATGAATAGGTCGCCAAGCTTAACCTCGCGATTGTCGAGCGCGAATCCTGTAATGCTGGATTGCAGGGCTTCCGCCGACTCGCGAAGACTTCCTCCAACTATCGCAGTGAACTCTGCTACGGACATCGGATTCATTTCGTGTCCCCACAGATATGGCTTAGACAGTCGTGAGACCACGGGTAGGAAACCCGGGCCGCGCTCAAACTTCCCTCTTCGCCAGACCCTCGCGAGCGAGATCTCGGTCGTCCATGGGGTGCTTCGTGCGCCCGATGATCTGATAGTTCTCGTGTCCCTTCCCCGCGATGACAACCACGTCGCCAGGCTGGGCGATTTGGATGGCATACGCAATTGCCTCGCCGCGGTCGAGAATCACCGTGGCATCAGCAGCTTGCCGATACGTAGCAGGGGCACCTTGCCCCTGTACGCGCGACCAGTCCACCTTCCCTCGTATTCCCGACGCAACGTCCTTGACAATCGCCAGCGGATCCTCGGTGCGCGGGTTGTCGCTGGTAATGACCGTTACATCGCTCCTCTCGCTCGCCGCCTTTGCCATCTTCGGCCGCTTGCCCTTGTCCCGGTCGCCGCCGCAGCCGAAAACCGTGATGATCCTGCCCTTGGTGAGCGGGCGGACGGCGTCGAGAAGCTTCTCGACCGCGTCGGGCGTGTGGGCGTAGTCGACGAGAATGCCGATGCCGGCGTCGTTCTGAACGGCTTCGAATCGACCAGGGACTGGGCGTGCCGATCGCAGCGCTTCGCGAACCTCGCCAAGTGCCGGCCCGTATATCGGTCGCGGTGAACCCGTATCGTCGAGCACCTCACGACAGTCGGGCCCGACGACACAGACCGTTGCGCAAGCTCCAAGGACATTCTCTAAGTTGTAGTGGCCCCCGAGACGAGACCAGAATTTAAAGATCTTTCCACGATCACCTTTCTCTGCATCATGGCCGACAGCAGTTTCGTTACGTTCTGCGACCTCAAACGAGAGCGAATCGACTTCGACCGACGAGTGTTGCGCCCGAAAACTATCCGGCGTTGAGACTCCGAATGTAAATGGCAACAGCCCTGGCGCAAGCCAGTCAAAATTGCCGTCGCAAATGAACTCCATCACTGTATAGGAGGCGGACTCGGGACGAAGACGACGGTATAAACGAAGGCCGGCGGGATCGTCCACGTTAACGACAGTGCAAAACTTCTTGGTTGACTGCGCTGGCAACTCTGTAAATAACCTCATTTTCGCCGCCTCGTACGCTTCCATGGAGCCGTGAAAATCCAGGTGATCCTGGGTCAAGTTGGTGAAAACGGCGGCGTCGAATTCGATGCCGTCCGCCCGGCGCTCAGCTAAAGCGTGCGACGATACCTCTATCGCCATCGCCTCGACGCCCTTGTCCCGCGCCTCTGCGAGAAGCTCGTTCAACTCGATCGAGAACGGAGTCGTGTTCTGCAACTCGCGCTCCTCGCCCGGAATCTGGAACCCCAGCGTCCCCAGATACCCGGCGCGGACGCCAAGGGCGGTGAGCATGTCGCGGATGAGCCAAGCGGTGGTCGTCTTGCCGTTTGTGCCCGTCACTCCGATGATCTTCATCGAGGCGCTAGGATTGCCGAAAGCGACTTTCGCAAGACGCCATACCGCCTCGTTAAACCGGTACTCGGCATCAGGCAGAAACGAACCTGATAAACCTTCTATCGCCTCTAAGAGACTCTCCAAAACCAAAGCCGCTGGCAATCCAGAACAAACGGCCAGATCGAACCCCGCGACCGAATGCGCCAAAACAGCCGCTGCCCCACCCGCCTTGGCCGCGCCGATAAAAGAGTGCGAGTCCGAATTCTTGCTCGGCATCGCCACGAACAGCGAGCCCGGGCGTGCCTTGCGCGAATCCATGATCATGCCGGAAACTTCGGCGTCGCCGGACAAGCGGTCCGGCAGGACGCCGGCCCGCGAAAATAGCTCGGACAGGAGCATCAGTCTCTATTGTCCTGATACTCGGCGACGACCTGCCTCTTCGCGCGTCCCTGCTTGGTTTTCTTCGCCCGCGGCCGGGCCGCATTATCCGGCCCATCGGACTTATGAGTCTTTTCGGACCGATCGGACTTCTTCAGACTAGGCGCAGCCGGAACAGTATCAGCCGGTGCCAACGCCGATTCCGTCGGCGGAATCCCCAAGCGCCGAATCGCCGCCCTAGCAAGCGTGCTAAACACCGGACCCGCGACTTGCGCGCCGAAGTACGCGCCGTTCGTCGGATTGTCCACCATCACCAGAATCATCACCTTCGGATCCTGCGCAGGGATGAAGCCTACGAAATTCGACACATATCCGGATCGCCCGCCGCCGCGTCGTTCGGCAGTGCCCGTCTTTCCCGCTAGCCGATAACCCGGAATGCGCAGCGACTTACCCGTGCCAGCGTCGGTCTCGACTACCGCCTCCATGCACCGCATCACCTTGTCCGCCGTCTCCGGCTTGATCATCAGCCCCGCGGAAATCGGGGGGCGCGACATGTTTCCCACTCGGCGGATCAGCCGCGGCTCCATCCGGATGCCGTGGTTGCCGATCATCGCGAAGGCGCTTGCCGCACGGATCGGGGTCACCCCGATCGCCTGCCCGAAGCCGAGCAGCGCCGTTTGCAGCACTTCTGCCGAGTCGTTCCAGTCGAAAGCGCCCGGCTTCTCGTGAGGTAACCCCAGCCCCGGCTCCTTCAAGACTTCGAGCTGGCGAAGATATTTCCGGTACTCGGTCGGTCCGATCTTCAGCGCCCACGTCGCGGCCGAAACATTGCAGCTTTCGGCGATGGCCTTGGTGATATCGACCTGCCTGTGGACCTCGTGCTTGGCGCAGTGGAGGATGTGGCCGCTCACCTCTTTGGTGCCAGGACAGTAGCCCGTCCAATGCTCATCGATCGCATCCATGTCGAGCGCCTTCGCCAAGGTCAATACCTTGAACATCGAACCTGGCTCGAGCTGAGACATCGTGCAGGCGTTGAAGTCTGAGACGACCGTTCCAGCCGGTGTATCGCGACCCGTAGGGTCGAAGGAGGGCCAATTGGCCATCGCCAGGATGTCGCCCGTTCCCGGAACATATAGAATGGCAACTCCGCGCTCCGCCTTGTTCGATTCGACCGCCTGTTTGATCGCGGAAGTCGCGATCGTCTGAAGCTCGCTGTCGATCGTCAGCTCGACGTCCTTGCCATTTTCTTTCGGCGTGGAATCTTTCGAGAGCCGCATCGGTAGGAACGACCCGCCCCGGTCCACCAGGCCAACAGTATGGCCATCTTTGCCCTGCAAATCCTTGTTGAATGATTTCTCCAGACCAAGCTTCGAGTGCTGGCTGGAGATCCCTACGATGCATGACGCGGCCGAGCCCAGCGGATAGGAACGCTGCCCCGACGGTGCAATCGACACTCCATTCGCCCGCCATTTGGTTTTCACCGCTTGCACCGACTTCTGCTGGGCCGCCGTCATCCCCTGCGGCCAGGTCTTCGAGGTAATTCCAGTGGCCGAAAGTTGGCTAAATTCGGAAGCCGGAATTCCGGTCGCTGCGCTCAGCTCGACGAAGAAAGCGTCGCTATTCGGCACGTCCTCAAACTGGACGACCAGCGAGTAGGTGTCGTCGTCCTGAGCTAACGGCTTGCCGTCGGCGCTCAGGATCATCCCACGCTTCGCTGGCTCCTGCTTATCCATCGTGAACCGATGGGTGGATTCCGCTTTCTCCAGCGTCTTGTACCGATCAACGACCTGGAGACGCGCCTGGCTGTAAATGGCAAGCACGAACAGGCCCGCCATCGACCAGCGAATGATGACGAGGCGATCAGCGGGGAGTTTTCTTTGCGGCAAGGTGGCTCTCCTGAGAAGACGGAGCAGGCGCCCATTCGGGCGCGACGAAGCCGTTCGCGACCGCCCACTTCTGGACCTCGCGACTGTCTTGCGCCAGGCGAATCTGGCTCTTCAAAGGATCGATCGCTGCCTGTGAAGCGCGCGTCCGTTCTATTGCGCGGATCACATCGCGGCGCGTTTTCTCCACCATCACCTGCCCCCCAAGGACGCTTGCGAGGTAGCTCCCTCCAACCAGAAACGCAAAAGTGAAAGCGCGAACCAATATGAGCGAGCCGAAATTCGTCCGAGGCTTCTCGACAACCCGTAGAGTTGGCCGAGCGGGGGCATTAGTTTGAGTTCGGCGTCGAGGTGCCGGGCTTGTTTGGGGGCGATATTGGGGTCGTATTGCTGGTACTGCGCTCATCCTTAATCTCCTGGCGTCCCACCTCCCTGCGGGACGCGTCCTTTCTTTAGCCCGGCCCCTGCAGGGTCCGGAGTTTGGCGCTCCGGCTGCGAGGGTTGCGGGAAATCTCTTCGGCTTGCGGCGTGAGGGGCTTCTTGTGAAGGTCGATATAACCCTCGCCCGCCAGTTCTCGGAAAACGTGCTTGACGATGCGGTCCTCGCCGCTGTGGTAGCTCAACACAACGATCTTTCCGCCCGGCTTGAGCGCTGCGGCCGCCGCTTTAAGCGCGTCATCCAGGCCATCCAGCTCGCCGTTGACGGCGATGCGCACGGCTTGAAATGACCTTGTTGCGGGATGAATCCTCTTCTCTCGGGCGGCCACCGGAATGGCCGCAAGCACACACTCGACAAGATCGGTAGTCGTGCGAAGAGGCTTATCCTTCCGGCGCTCGACGATTTTCTGCGCGATCCGCTTGGCCCAGTTCTCGTCTCCATACTCCGTCAATATCTTCTCGATCTCATATGGCGTGGAGCGATTGAGGAGCGAGGACGCGGACTCCCCGCGACTCCTGTCCATTCGCATGTCGAGCGGCCCTTCCTGCGAGAAACTAATCCCACGCGTCGGATCGTCCACTTGGGCGCTGTTGAGGCCCAAGTCGAGAAGTATGCCGTCCGCGCGTAGCCCGAGCCGAAGAAAGTTGACACCCAGGTTTCGGAAGTCGTCGTGCAGCAGATGGATGGTTGCCCCGCTCTTACCAGCCAGTCGCTCCGAGGCACGCGAGAGCATCGACTCGTCCCACTCGGTGGCAACCAGAGTGCCTCCAGGCGAGATCGCCTCGATGAAGGCCTCGCTGTGGCCACCGAGTCCCAGCGTTCCATCCCCGACCACGTCGCCGGGTTTTAGGGAAAGATCCTCCATCACCTCTCGGAGCAGTACGGACTCGTGCTGTGCCATCGTTTTTTCTTCTACTAGCGACATCACTTCGTCACCATCTGGCCGTAAGCTTTCTCGATAGCCTCCCGACGCTGCTTGCCGAAATCATCGGGCGAGTCTTGGAATTTGTCCCACTCCGTCATCGACCAAATCTCAAGACGCTCGCCGCAGCCGATAAGAAGGACCTTGTCCTTTAGCTTAGCCAGTTCCCGTAGCTTCTGCGGAACCACGACCCGGCCTTGCCCATCGAATTTTAAGTCGTCCTCGGCGGATCCCAACAAGAGACGGCCATACTGCTGGACGCCCGGGTTGAGGCTGTCGAAGGCGACGATCTTCGCGACCTTGTCTTCCCAGGCTTCCTGGGGATATGCCTCAAGACATCCAAGAGGACCGAGCACGATGGCGAAGGTCTCGCCGAGCCTTTCGCGTTTCTTCTTAGAAACAAGAATACGACCCTTATCGTCTACTGTGGCTTCGTCAGTGCCAAGAAGGGGCTTAAGTTTGGCAGTTGCTCCCTCCTCTGTCGACATCGCGTTTCA
>JBBSFL010000171.1:0-6883 GCA_038238735.1 Fimbriimonadales bacterium
CGGCACATTCGGCGCCTTCCTTTCCATTGGCAACGGAGCCTATCCACTCTCGGTGGCCGAACTCGGGATGCAAGAACTGGCTCGGCCCTCGATATCTTTAGCCCTGGAGCAACACTACGGGCAGGCGATTCCCGCCGCCGAGGCAGAGGCGCTTCGGCATACCCTACTGACCCAACTCGACCGGGTGATTCTCGCCCGCGACGTCGCACTAAGGGACCTGAACGAGGCCGAGGAAGCGGGCGGAAAGGCGCCGGAGTGGCAGCGTAAGGGCGAACTCGTTCTTGCCTACGGCTCGCATCTGCCGGAAGGTTCTGCGAGTTTGACCGCCACCGATTACGACGGCGAAGAGATCGAAATCAAACTCAATCCCGAGCTGGACTGGCGCGAGAACGCGACCCGTTACTTCGAGCGCGCGAAGCGGGCCAAAGGGCGGCTCGGAGTAGTGCGAGAGCAACTCGCCCGGCTCGGCGATGACCGGGAAATGCTTCTTGGCCTACGGGCGAAGATCGAGGACGAAGTCCGTCTTGACAAGCTTAGCGACTTGCAAGCCCTCGCGAAGGAGCGCAAGTGGCTTCACCAGCAGCTCCTACCCACGAAGAAGAAGGAGGAGCGTCCCTTCGAAGGTCATCGGGTTCGCGAATTACTCGCTCCAGGAAACTGGACCGTACTCTACGGCGAGAATGCGGAGGCGAACGAGTATTTGCTGCTCCGGGTGGCGAAGCCAAACGATTGGTGGCTTCACGTTCGAGGAAACACCTCGGCCCACGTCGTCATCCTAACCCGCGGCAATCCAGAGAAGGTTCAGCGCGAGACGATCGAGTACGCCGCCCTCGTCGCGGTCAAAAACTCCACCTCAAAGCACGGAGGCTACGTGCCGGTGGACTATACGCTGCGCCGCTACGTCCGAAAGCCGAAGGGCGGACCGAAGGGTACGGCTGTTTATACGCATGAGAAGACCGTGCATGTGGAGGGGAAGTAACCCCCACCCATGAAGAATTGGTTGGGTACGACCAGGTTTGCGCTTCCGCGCTACTCACCTACAGTCCTTATCGCGGCCAACTCTCAGTGCCCTAGCCAAAGACGAGTTAGTAACCGGTGCCTGTAGTCAGAACTCAGGCCCTCAAGAAACTAGCGAGATCAGCTTCGCCGATGGCTGGCTCGCCTGGGGCGATGTTGCTTAACCTTCCTGCTTTCATCCAATCCTCAAGCTCTCCGACAAGAGAGAAGAGGTGGTCGAAAGAGTCGACCCAGAAGAGAAGCGGCTGATAGTGGTCGATCTCGAAGCTTTGGTTGATCACCCATTCCAACTGGATCGGATAGCGCTGGACCTCGGGGGATTCTATGCAGTGGTCGAGTTCACCATAGGACGAGAGCAAGCCGCTGCCGTACGCCTTCATGCCTTCGGGAGTTTTCATGAGCCCGAATTCGATGGTGAACCAGAAAAAGCGGGCCATCGCTTGGATGATGCTGGTCAGCTTTTGCAGCTTCTCGTGCTCGTCCTTGATGTCGGCGACGATATCGGCGGCGGTGTGGGCGCAGTCGCCGAATCTCACGAGTGTCTCGGCGAAAGCCATGTCCGTGTGCATCGGCACGTGGCCGGCGATGTCGTGGAAGATGTCGGGTTCGGGGAGGTAGTCGAGCTTCTGCTCGTCCCGAATCGTGATCGTAGTTGGAAATTCGCGATTTCGTAGACAATCGAAGAACATAAACGCGGGGACGTAACCGCTGACCGCCTTAGCTCGGAACCCCGTGAGAGGGCATAGGAATGCGTTAACGTCTTCGAGTTTCGGGACGGCGTTGGGGTTCAGGCTCAGGTTGTCGATCCCTTTCAGGAAATGTGGGTTGGCGTACTTGCGCCATCGATCCTGCATCCGCGCGAAGAGTCGACGCCACGCCTCGTGGTTCGGGGCTGAGTAGAGCTCGTACGGTTGGTGGATGTACAGCTCGCCATTCGCCTGCGCCAGCTCGATAAAGGGCGCCTGCGTAGTCGTCAGGCCGATGGGTATGGTCGCTTGAGCCACGTTTATATCTCCGTCCTACGCTCATTATGGCGATTCGGCTTTGAGGTGACGGTTCGGGCGCAGTCTCAAAAGAAATTCCTAGACGACGCCGGCTCGGGGCGCTTGCATTCGCAAATCGGCGTCGTGATCAGTTAAGCAAATCCGAGCCGAAATTGGAACTAGCTGATGATCGGTACATCACCACCGAAGCTAGGCGCGGTTTGTTGCGGGACTCGTGAGGTCTGACGATACGAAAAGGCCCGACGGCTTTAAGGGCGGTCGGGCCTTGTTATCGTCAGAGACGGACTAGAGGTCGATCCGCTTGGGACCGCCGCTGGAATCGTCGTTGTTCGAGAGAATCCGCTTCACGAACGTCACGAGCTCCATCGGGTTGAACGGCTTGGTGAGGTACATGTCCGCTCCGTAGTGGTAGCCCTCGAAGACGTCTTTGTCCTGCGCTTTCGCGGTCAGCATGACCACGGGGAGATTCTCGGTTTCGGGGTCGCGGCGGAGGTTTTTGAGGACCTCGAAGCCGTCCATGTACGGCATCATCACGTCGAGGACGACGAGGTTGGGCTTCTCGGCCCGGATCTTTTCCAGACCCTCCTTTCCGTCGAAGGCCGTGACGACCGTATAACCCTGCCTCTCCAGATTCACCTGGATGAGGCGCACAATATGGCGCTCATCGTCACAGACCAACACTTTTGCGGGCATTCGGTTTCTTCCTCTCTCCTGAGCTTCCGATGCTACCTGATGCACCCCGTTCCGTCAAGCGACGCAACTCGACACCCTGCGGTAGCGCAGGAATTGTAACACGAATTGGTTGTGAGATGGTTTGGCGGTAAGGGCGATGCGGAGGGTGGGGCGTGAGGAGACGAGGGGCAAGGCGTCTAATTCAATCTGGTGAGTTCAACGAGTTCACGAAGTCGAGCACGCTCATCCCCGAGGATCCCAGATCCCCGATCAAGTCCTCACCCCCAAACCCTATCGCCCGCCAACCTAGCGGACAGGTACCCTCTTAGGGTGAAGCTCTGCCGTTTCGAACTCAAAAGCAGCCCCGGAGATATACGATCCGGCATCGTTTATCACGGCAAGATCTACGAGACCGATGGAGCCGACCCCGTCGCGATCCATGAGGCGGAGGATGTCCGGCCGCTCGCCCCGACGGGGCTTCCGCCGAGCCTGCGAATCTTTCGCACCACGAGCCCCGTGGACGCGGAGATGGAGCCGCTTTATGTTTACGGCAATCCGAATTCTTTGATCGGGGCGAGCCAGATCGTGCCCGAACCCGACTACTCTGGCGCGTTAGACTTCGAAGCCTATATCGCAGTCGTCATCGCGTCCGACGGGCACAGGATTCCGATCGAAGAGGCTGACGGTTACATTCTCGGCTATACGGTCATTAACTTTCTGGTAACCCGCGATGTCGAGCGAGCGGAGAAGCTTGCCAGCTCTGGGCCCGGTCGATCCTACGATCTTGCGGCAGCCATCGGACCGGTTCTCACAACTCCCGACGAGATGGAGGAGATGGTGGTGGATTCCGACGATGGCCGGCGGTTCAAGCTCACCGCTGTGGCGAGAATAAACGGCGTGGAGCGGCGGCGGGGCGATGTAGAAGACCTGCCTTGGACTCTCGACAAGATGATTTCCTATGCCAGCGAATCTTGTCCCCTCCGGGTGGGAGACATTTTGTGCGCAGGTCCGATCACCGATCCGGGCGATGGGCTAGGTGTATCGGCGGGAGACGAGATCCTGATCGCCGTCGAAAAGCTCGGCACGTTGGCAGTTAAGATCGGGTGAAGTTTGAGGAGGACGCCGCTCCGTTAGGGCAGGAAGGATCGTGCCCCTCCCATTAGCCACAATAGATGTACTCAATGAGCAGCATTCAGAAATTCACCCTGCCGAACGGCGTGCGCGTCGTCCTGGAGCCGGTTACCCATGTCAAGTCTGCCGCGATCGGCCTTTGGTGCAAGACGGGCAGCCGGCACGAGCTCGATACGGAAGCGGGCATTACCCACCTTATCGAACACATGCTCTTCAAGGGCACGCAGAGCCGCACGGCCAAGGAGATCGCGGAGTCGATCGAGGGCCGGGGCGGGTCGCTGAACGCATTCACGGACAAAGAAAGCACCTGCTACTACTGCCGCGTGCTGAGCGACGATGTTTCGAATGGCATCGAGGTGTTGAGCGACATGATGCTCCACTCGCTCTTCGATCCAGAAGAGCTGGAGCGAGAGGCAGGGGTAGTGATCGAGGAGATCAAACGCAGCGAGGACGAGCCTAGCGACCATGTCCACGAGCTTCATCTCCAGAACCGCTGGGGCAATCACCCTTTGGGCAAGCCCATCATCGGCACTCCGGAATCGGTGAGCTCCTTCCGCCGGGACAACCTCGTTGGCTACATGGATCGACGCTACCGCGCGGAGAATGTCCTGTTAGCGGTCGCGGGCAATATCGACGCGGACGAGGTTCGCCGCATCGCCGAGCCGATCCTCGGCAAAATTCCCCATACGACTTCAGACGAGCTTCCCTCGCGGCCCCACGGGACGCATCGGGATGACTTTGTCGAGAAGGACGTCGAGCAGGTCCACTTCTGCATCGGCACCGACGGGACGTCGGTTTATGACAAAGAGCTGTACACGATGATCGTTCTAGATGCCGCTCTAGGCGGAAGCATGAGCAGCCGGCTTTTTCAGGAGATTCGCGAGAAGCGCGGGCTCGCCTATTCGGTCGGAAGCTATACGATCAACTACACCAGCGGGGGCGCCTACACGGTTTATGGCGGGACGAGCCCAGAGAAGTGGCCCCAGGTCCAGGAACTCGTTGCGCAAGAGTTCGACAAGGTTCGCAAGACTGGGCTCGAAGACGCGGAATTGGACCGGACGAAGCGCCATATCGCGGGCAATTTGGTTCTCGCCCTCGAAGGCATGAGCGGCCGGATGATGCGGATGGCTCGGAACGAGCTGCTCCACCAGCGCGAGATTCCGATCGACGAGACGTTGGCAAAGCTGAACGCGGTGACCAATAACGATCTCATCGAACTGGGCAACCGCATCCTCGACCCCTCTTTGATCAGCACCACCGCCATCGGCCCGGCGACGGAGTAGCGGTGCGCCACCTGCTGGCCCGCGCTTCCGAAAGCAAGTCGGAAGAGGAGCTTCTCGCAGATCTCGCTGCAAGTGCGGCCGAGTTGGCGGGAGCTGAGTCGGCGGATATTTTCCTCCGCGACCGCGAGGAGTCGCTTATGATGCGAGCGAGCACGTCCTCGCCGGATTTCGTCAGGCGGGTGCGGCTCGGCAAGGGAGTCGGCATTTGCGGTTCGGTGTATGCGAGCGGTAAGGCGGTCTACATCGAAAAAGATGCGGCCCGGCATCCTCTTTACGCCTCGTTTCCAGGAATGGAGGATCACGACACGGACGCCGTCGCGATTGTCCCGATTCAGCCTGAGGGAAGGCCGACGGAAGGTGTCATGCTCTTCACCCGCACCGATCACTGGAAGCTCACTTCAGCACTGAGGCGGACCTTGGCGGAGATCAGCGACACCGTCGGCTACGCGATTCTCGCTTATCGCTCTGCATATCAGGCGGGGACTCAAAGCAACCGGCTTGGCGCGCTCAGCGAAGTCGCGAAGACGATCGCGACGAGCCCGTATTTGGAGGAAATCCTTCAGCTTCTCGTTAACCTAACCGCGCAGCAATTCAACTACCGCGTATGTACCGTGCGTCTGCTCGACGAAAGCCGCGGTGAGCTTGTGCTTCGGGCAACTCAGGCCCCCGCAAAGGCATACCAGCGCAAGCGTGCCATCAAACTGGGCGAGTCGATTGCTGGGCGGGCTATCGCCGAGAATCGTCCGATCATGGTGCGGGACGTGCAGCAGGAAGCCGACTACATCGGCCACGATCTCGCGGTTGAACAGAATCTTCGCTCGATGATCTGTGTGCCAATGACCATCCAAGACAAGGCGATCGGTGTTTTGAGCTGCTACACCGAGGAGACCCGCTCATTCCCTGCAGACGAGATTAAGGCCCTGGAAACACTCGCAAAGCAAGCGGCTATCTCAATCGAGCACGCGAAGCTGCAGGTGCGAAACACGCTTATGCAGGAGATGCACCACCGGGTGAAGAACAACCTCCAGCAGATCGCGTCACTGATGCGGCTGCAGATGCGGCACGGACAATACAAATCACTCGAGGAGGCGCTGAACGACACGCTTTCCCGGATTCTCGCGATCTCCTCGGTCCACGACCTGCTGAGCCGGGAAGACCTGGACCACGTCAGCATGGCCTCGATCGCGGAGACCTTGGTCCACCACCAGCAGAGTTCGCTCATCTTGCCCGACCGTCACTTAGAGTTCGCCGTGCGCGGAGGCGACATCCATTTGAATATGAATCAGGCCACCCAAGTCGCTCTGATTCTCAATGAGCTGATTCTGAACGCGATCGAACACGGCTTCGCGATCTCGACGCAAGGCGAAATCCACGTGACGATCGAAGAAAAGGACGGCGAAGTGGCGCTTTGGGTAAGCAACAGCGGCGACCCTTTGCCCGACGGCTTCAACCTGGCCGTGGCAAGCTCCTTGGGTCTGCAGATCGTGGAGAACCTGAGCCGCGCACTGAACGGCCGTTTCAAGATGTCGAACATTTTCGGCTGGACGGTATGTGAGGTCAAGTTCCAACGATCGACCGGTGAATGAGGCGAGGTCGGGGGCACTTGAGACGCCAGCAGGGACTCTCTGCGAAGGAAAGTGAAGCTCGTCAGGCGAGCGCTAACGGAGTTAGAGTTCGAGTTGCCTCAAACTCCGGCGGATCTTGCCAAACGCCGTCCGCCATCAACAGCGCGATCAACTCAGCAACCCCATTCTCCTGGGGAATGCCGTTCTTTAC
>JBBSFL010000172.1:0-6854 GCA_038238735.1 Fimbriimonadales bacterium
CTGGTACGGTCGGCCAGCCTTCTGAGCTTCCTGGGCTTCCTTCTGGAAGTGCTGCATGATCGCGGTCCGCTGGGGGCGCTCTGCGTTTGCGAAGTCGTTCATTCGCTTGAGCTGCGCAGCGTTCACTCCAATGTCCTTTTGAACGGATTTGGATTCGAGGGCGATCAGATTCGAGGCGTAGAAGTCGAATGCCCGATTTGGGGCAGCCCCAACCATCCCAGCGAGGAGAGCGACGATTACGGTCAAGAGAGTTCGGGGCTTATTCATGAGCATCAACGGGAAGTGCGAGGGACTCAGTTTGACACTTTCGCCTCCTTTGGCGAATCGTGAGTCGCGAGTCGAGCATTTCACCTCGTATCCCGGATCGTTCGCACAGATGTCATTTTTGGCCTGCCACAACGCGGTTGAACCTGGTACCTCGGATTACGGGGGCCAATCCTTTGTTTCCCGGATTGGTGATGTTGTTGGGCAATGAGCAAACAGTGAATGAGTGAATAAGTGAATAGGCGAATGTTGGGAGCCGGCCCAAGTGGGCACCGCCTCCCGTGCATCTCTAAGTGTTCTGGAACTCAATTTTGTCAACGTCGCCCTCCGAATTTGCCGATCTTCCTTGGTATCGAGGCGATTCTGAGGCTAGGCAAAATAGCGAATATCGTAGGGAGTTAGCCCGTTTGGTCGACTGGTGCGTCTCCAGTCGCACCTACGTGCTTAGACGGCTTCGCCGAGGTAGGCGGCGATTACCTTCGGGTCGTTTCTGACTTCGGCGGGGGGGCCGTAGGCGATTTGTTCGCCGTGATCCAGCACGAAGATCTTTTCGCAAAGGCCCATCACGAAGCGCATGTCGTGCTCGATAAGCAACACCGTCATGTCGTGCTCGTCGCGAATCTTGCGCACGACGCTCATGAGATCGAGCTTCTCCTGGGGGTTCATGCCGGCGGCGGGTTCGTCCAGAAGAAGAAGTTTGGGTTGCGTGGCCATGGCTCGGGCAATTTCGAGTCTTCGCTGGCTCCCGTAGGGCAGATCCGCGCTGCGGATGTTGGCGAGAGGGCGGAGGTCGACGACCTCTAACAGGGCCAGCGCCTTCTCCTTGAGTTCCTCGGTTTCGTGGATCGCCGGCGGGAGGTAGGCGAGAGCGGAGAGAAGGTTAACCTTGTGACGAAGAAAGGCGCCCACGACAACGTTCTCGAGGACAGAAAGGTCGTGAAAAAGGCGAATGTTTTGGAAGGTTCTTGAGATGCCCTTCTTGGCAATCTTGTTCGAGGGCGTACCGGAAATGTCTTTGTCCTCGAAGACGATCTGTCCGGATGTAGGCTCGTAGACGCCCGTAATCATGTTAAAGCAGGTCGTCTTCCCTGCTCCGTTCGGACCAATGAGCCCGAATAGATCGCCCTTCTCTAGCGAGAAGTTGACCTTGTTCACGGCGGTCAAGCCACCGAACTTAATGGTCGCGTCTTTCAACTGGAGGAGGCTCACGCGGCCACCGCCGGCGTTGGCTCGCTCGGAGGGGCGTTTTTGCCCCTTCCGAAAAGCTTCATCACCCAGGTCCAACTGAACTCGTGGTGGCCGAACATGCCTTGCGGGCGGAGCAGCATGAGGACGATCAAAGTGACGGCGAAAACGACCATGCGGAGCTGGCCCGCCTCGATGTGCATGTCACGTAGCGACGCAGATTTGGTTAGCAGGAATTGGAAGATCAGCTTAGCGACGACGGCAGCCGCGAGGCCGCCGACGTACATCGCGGCTTTGATTGGCTTCGGCTTATGGACGTGGTCGAGCACGCGCTTGATGATAGCGACCGCCACCACAACACCGAGCAAACCCGCAAGCACCGAAGCACCGCTGACGGAAAGCGCGGTTCCGTCAGGACCCTTTAGCCCCCTCAGGTATTCCGGCAGATACGACAAGAGGGCTGCCGCGACCACAGAACCCGTGATCGAACCGGTGCCACCGAGTACCACCATCGTCAGGATGATAAAGCTCGTATCCATCGCGAAAGTCGCGCCGGTGATGAATCCCTCGTAGTGGGCCAACATTGCGCCGGCGGCGCCCGCAAACATCGAGCCAATTACGAATGCGATGACCTTCACCTGAGTCACGTTGACGCCCATCGCGGAACTCGCGACCTCGTCTTCCCGCACGGACAGAAACGGCAGCCCGTGGGCGGTCTTGACGAGATTTCGACAGACCGCGATGCAGACCACGGCAAGAAGCCAGATCAGCCAGATCGGCTGAACTTTGGGCGAAATGTTCATGCCATAGGCGCCGCCGAGTTCGGGCCGGTTCTGAACCTCAATTCGAATGATCTCGCCGAATCCCATCGTGACGATGGCGAGATAGTCGCCTCGCAAGCGCAGGGACGGCAGGCCGACCACGAGACCCGCCACAGCGGCACCGGCACCCCCGACGACCATCATAACCACCAGCCAAGCCAAAGGAGGCAAAGTCGGTCCGAATTTAAAGAGGGCATAGAAGACCGCACCGGCGGCGAGGATGGCCAGACCCCAGACGGCAGTGGTGCGCGAGACTTCTCTTGGCGCTTTGAGCCAGACGGACCCCAGGAGGAGGGCTCCAATCAGATATGGCTCAAACGGGATATTCGTAAAGCAGGACGCAATGAGCACGATTCCTGCAAGGCCGGCTAGACAGGAGGCGATGAATCGGAGGGTGTCGCTCTTCTCCTCAGGCGAGAAGCGGATTGCCAAACCCAGACAAGCTAGAGTTACTCCGCCGATAAAGACGACCAGCCCTGGTCCGGCCATTCCTTTCTGGTTCTGGAAGTAGGTCAGCGTCGTGAACCCAGCTAGATAAGCCCCGACCTGATAGAACGCCGCGTGGCCAATCGAGAACTGGCCAGTGATTCCGTTGATGAGGTTGAGGCTCACGGCCAGCGTGATGTAGAGACCTACCAGCACGATCAGACGCTGGGCGTAGTCGCTTTGATGGTGAGCGACGAAATCGATGAGAAAGCACGCGCCGATGCCGGCCGCGATGGACAGTAGTCGCTTGAGCCAAAACATCAGACCTTCTCCACCTTGGCGGAGCCGAGCAGCCCACCCGGGCGGAACATGAGAACGATGATGAGGATCACGAAGGCGACGGCGTCTTTATGCTCGCTGTAGCCGGCCCACACGACCATGTTCTCGGCGACGCCCATGAGGAAGCCACCCAGCACCGCGCCGGGGATATTGCCGATGCCTCCCAGAACGGCTGCCGTAAAGGCCTTAACGCCGGGCAGGAGGCCATAAAAGGTGGTAAGAGGGGTTCCCTGGAAGGTGGCGGTCATCATTGCGCCCGCACCAGCGAGGGACGAGCCCAATACGAACGTAAACGTGACGATTCGATTGACGTTGATGCCCATCAGAGACGCCGAATCGAAGTCGTGTGAGACGGCGCGCATAGCACGGCCCGCGGGGGTCTTCAAGACCAGGTAAGTCATGGCCGCCATGAGAATGAGCACGGCGACGAGGATGACGATGCGCGAATAGGGAATGGTCATCGTGACGCCCGCGCTGTCTGCCTTTCGCAATGCGTCGTTGTACTTGGTGTCCGCATCGTCGGCCCTGTTCTTGATCTCCCTACCCGCCGGGCTTAGGCTAAACATGGCTTCGCCGGTGCGGTCCATATAGTCTTTGAGCTCTTTCTTCGTGGTTTCATAGGCCGGCTTGAGGGCGGCGACCTCTTGAGCGAGGTTGGCGGGAGGGGCGACGATCTTGACGGGCAGGGTGCCTCGGATCGGGTTGACCTTTTCCGAGATGCTGGGTGGTGGGCTATTGGGCAGGAAGAGGGCGCCCCCATACTGCAGCAAAAGGGAAACGCCAATCGCGGTAATCAGCGATGCGATGCGCGAATGTGAGCGCATGGGACGGTAGGCAAAGCGCTCGATGAGGATGCCAATGATGGAGCAGACCACCATGCTCGAGAAGAGCATCACGACCAGGTTGAGGGCGGCCGGCTCGTAGCTGGCGATCACCCAAAAGAGCGCGCCGAGAATTACGGCGAGGGCGGCAACGAGGCGCAGCCACACGGTCGAGCGAGCGATGGAATAGTTCGCAATGAGCCCTACGACGCCAATGCCGAGGAGCACGTACGCCAAAACGAAAATCCCGCTCGTGGAGAGCAGGGGGCTTGGCTGGCCGTGTTCGAGCAGCTTGGCCGGCGAGTAACCGAGGAAGTAGGAGGTGAAAAGGGCGACGTAGCCGCCGAGCATGTAAACCTCGCCGTGGGCGAAGTTGATCAGCTTTAACACGCCATACACCATCGTGTAACCGAGGGCGATGAGCGCATAAATGGCCCCCAAAAGGAGGCCATTTACGAGTTGTTCCGGAAGCGTCGAGAAGTTCAACGCCGCCATGGGCAGGTGCGAGATCAGATCCATCGGCTACTTAGAGTCGACAGGCTCCTTCGTTTTTGGATCCATCTCATACGCCTTGGCGAAGATCTGCGGGTTCTTGGGGTCGTTCTGAAGCTGCACGACGATCGCTCGCTTGGGCGGGTCGCCGCCGTTGCCCTTCAGGGTGATGTTGCCCGAGACGCCAGCGAAGTTCTCAGTGTTGGCGATCGCTTCCAAGAGACCTTTGGTGTCCTTCGACTTGGCTGCCTTGAGGGCCTGGAGCGTCAACATCGTCGCGTCGTAACCGAGAGCGCCCATCGTTGTCGCGGGCTCGCCGCCGTACTTGGCCTTCCATTTCATGAGGAAGTCCTGCACTTCAGGCCGCTTATCGTTGTTGTTGTAGTGGTTGCAGAAGTATTGGCCGACGATCGCGTCGCCGCCCGTTTGCAGGATCTCACTGCTGTCCCAGCCGTCGCCGCCCATCATTTTGACGTTGGTCATGCCAGCTTCTTTCGCTTGGCGGGCGAGGGGGCCCGTCTCGGGGAAGTAGCCGCTCATAAAGAGCCCGTCCGGGTTCTTGGCCTTGAGGTTGGTGAGAAGTCCCTGGAACTGAGTCTGGCCCTGCTCGTAGAACTGTTCGTCCACGATTTTGCCGCCGAGCTTGACGAAGTACTCGCGGAACGCATCGCTGAGGCCCGTCGAGTAAGGGAGCTTTTTGTCCGTGATCAGTGCGACGTTCCGAAGGTGCAATTCGTCGTAAGCGAACTTCGCCATGACGGGACCCTGGAAGGCATCCGTGTAGCAGACGCGGAAGATGTTGCTGTGACCCTTCGTAAGGTCGGTCCGGGTGGCGCCGACGGCAATGACGGGCACCGCCTTCGGCTCGGCCGCTTGCTCCATCTGCATGGTGATGCCGCTGGCTACTTCACCGACGAGGGCGATCGCGCCGTCGGACATGAGCTTCTCGGAAGCGCTCTTGCCTTGCTCCGGTTTGGAAGCGTCGTCTTCGACCATTAGGTTCACACCCTTGGTACCGTCCACGCCGCCTGCCTTGTTGAATTCGTCGACGGCGAGCTCTGCGCCCTTGCGGCAGTCGTCGCCCCACGGCTTCTGGTCGCCGTTTAGGCTCGCGACGAGGCCGATTTTGTAGCCTGTGGGATCGTTCTTGAAGCCGGTATTGCCGCCTTCGGTGCCCTTCCCGCTTGCAACGGGACCTCCGCCAGTATCGCCGCCTGTATCCCCGCCACCGCCGTTACAGCCCGCGACGAGAAGTCCCGCCAGGAGGCCCATCGAAAGAATTGACGCCTTTTTCACTCTGTTCACCCTATGAAGTTTGCGGCACACGCTACTGTGCCGTGGTGGCGTGATTATACAGAAAGCGGGCGATGAACGCTATGGCGTCCGCGGGCGATCGGGATTGTTTTAGTCGGACAGGAGCGTAGACGAGATGTTCCCGCCGTTATCCAGCAAGAGCAGCGTCCGGACATCTCCGGCGGCTGGGTTAACACTCAAGTTGACGAGGATGGGCGCCTTCTGCCCGGCCGGCACGATCTTTACGTTACGTGCGCCTACCACCTGCATCTCGACATAGGTGATCGCACCGCCGTATCCGATGCTCGAAGCGATCGGGCTGGAGACGTTAATGTCCGCGGCGGGAGCGAGCACGTAGATGTCGACGGCTCCGCCGGTGAATTGGGAGGCGTTTATCAGCCGAAGCTTCCAGTCTCCAGCGGCGGGCGGGGCGGTGTTGTCGGAGATCGTGGTCAGGGTTGGCGGGAAAGATCCACTGCCTTGGGTGCCCGTCAGAAGAATCGTCGTCTTTGTGTTCTGGGCGAAAGTCAGCGTTTGGGCGGGAACGACGACGTTCGAGGTTCCGTGACTGACTGCGATCACCTGCTGAGACTGGTTGGAGGCCAAGCCGTAGGGCTGGATGGTGCCGTAACCGATGTTGTTCGCGAAGAAGTTGAAATCGCCGTTTACGTCGACGCCAACGTTTCCGGTTGTCTTCAGAGCATCGATGACGCGCACTTGGGTGTTGGTGTTGGGGGCGACCGTTGCGCCTCCGCAGCCGCCGAGAAGCACTGTCAGACATGCGACAAGGACTAGAGGCAAATACCTTCTCACGGTTCGTAGACGGAATCTCTGCGGGAAAGGTTGCTCAATGGGAATTCGACGTAGAAATCTGCGGCGAAAGAGGTTGGCGAAACGTCAGAATGAAGGCTGGAATGCAAGGATTCAGGCATTCACCGGTCGCCCGTTTTCGTTTGACTTGGCCGACTTGGTGATCCGCTCCTCGAAGCCCAAACGCGATGCCTTTCTGCCACCTCCATAACCACACCGAGTACAGCCTCCTCGATGGCGCCAACCGGATTCCGGATATGGTCAAGCGCGCCAAAGAGCTGGGCATGGAGGCGCTCGCAATCTCCGACCACGGCGTGATGTTCGGGGTCATGGAGTTTTATCTGGAGTGCAAGAAGGCGGGCATCAAGCCGCTGCTTGGGGTGGAAGCGTACGTTGCGCCCCA
>JBBSFL010000173.1:0-6781 GCA_038238735.1 Fimbriimonadales bacterium
CCATGCGCTCGATGTCGTCGCGGTTCAAGTTGCCGGAGTTGGTGATCGTGATCGACTGCTTCGATCCGGTCCCCTTCTCCTGCGCCGTCACATGCAGAATGCCGTCCGCATTGATGTCGAACGTGACCTCGATCTGCGGCGTGCGCGCCGGCATCGGCGGAATCCCGCCCAAGTGGAACCGCCCCAAAGACTTGTTGTCCTTCGCCATCGGCCGCTCGCCCTGCAGGATGTGGATCTCCACTTCTGGCTGGTTGTCGGTCGCCGTCGTGTAGACGCGGCTCCGGTTTGCGGGGATGGTCGTGTTTCGCTCGATGAGCTTGTCGAAGATGCCGCCCTGTGTCTCCACGCCCAGCGAAAGCGGGGTCACGTCGAGAAGGACGATGTTCTTCACTTCGCCGCCCAGTACGCCCGCCTGAATCGCCGCACCAACCGCCACGACCTCATCGGGATTGACCGACCGGTTGGCTTCCTTGCCCGTGAGCTTCCTGACAAGTTCCTGAACCTGCGGCATGCGGGTCGAACCGCCGACGAGAATGACCTCGTCCAGCTCGTTCGCCTTCAACTTCGCATCTTCGAGCGCCTGGTTGAACGGGGTCTTGACCCGCTCCATCAGTGCGTGAGTCAGCTCCTCGAACTTGGCTCGGCTGAGGGTCATATCCAGATGCTTCGGCTCGTTGTCGACCGCCGTGATGTACGGCAGGTTAATCTGCGCCGACATCTGGCCGCTAAGCTCGATCTTAGCGCGCTCCGCTGCCTCCCGAAGTCGCTGCATGGCCGCGCGGTCCTTTGAAAGGTCCACGCCTTGGTCTTTCTTGAATTCGGAGGCAAGCCACTCGACCACCATATGGTCGAAGTCGTCGCCGCCCAAGTGGCTATCGCCGGCGGTCGCTCGAACCTGCACGACTGACTCGCCCTCTTCCACTTCGCCGACATCGAGAATCGAAACGTCGAACGTTCCGCCGCCGAGGTCGAAAACAAGAATCGTCTCGTTTTTCTTCTTATCCGCGCCGTAGGCCAAAGAAGCCGCCGTCGGCTCGTTGATGATGCGCAAAACCTCGAGGCCGGCGATCTCGCCCGCATTCTTGGTGGCCGTGCGCTGAGCGTCGTTAAAGTACGCAGGCACCGTGATGACCGCCTTGTCGACCTTCTCGCCAAGGTATGCCTCGGCGTCCGCCTTCAGCTTTTGAAGGATCATCGCGCTGACCTCTTCCGGAGTTAGCTCTTTGTCCAGCGCGGGCACGAACGCGACGGCCTGGCCGGTCTTGCTCTGCTTGACCTTGTAGGTCACGCGCTTGGCTTCTTCGGCAACCTCGCTGAAGCGATGGCCCATGAAGCGCTTGATCGAATAAATCGTGTTGTCCGGATTCACGACGGCCTGTCGCTTGGCGGTAACGCCCACCAGCCGCTCGCCGTTGCCCTTAAAGCCGACGACGCTGGGGCAAGTGCGCGAGCCCTCCGAGGTAGCGATGACAACGGCCTCGCCGCCTTCCATAACCGCAACCACCGAGTTCGTCGTTCCTAAGTCGATTCCAACTGTTCTTCCCATTTGTTTCTCTATTATCAGTCAGAGGGGCAAGAGACTTGAGCCTCATGCACTCACATAGCTAGATAACGTCCATTGTACCGGATCGGTTCCACGGGTTTTGTGTCGCGTTGTCTCGCCTGTAGGACTTGACATGACCGATGGGTCCAGATAGGCTTGCCTTCTATGCATGAAGAACGAATTTCCGCCTTAGAATCGCGAATCGTCCGAATAGAGTTAAAGAATCGCTGGCTAACCAGGGGCTACGCGATCCTGGCGCTCGGCGCTATCGGGGCAATGCTCGTTGGCTTCCGCAACGACGTGCCAAGTCTCATCCAAGCTCGCCGGATTCAGATTTTGGACAACAACAACCGCCTCGCCCTCGATACAGGAGTGCAGGGCGACGGAGTCTCCGGGTATCTCAGCCTGTATGGCCCTGAGAAGGTGTCGGTCAACTTGGGCAAGAACACGGATGGAGCGGGATTCGTGGGCGTTTACGCTGGCAACGGACAGAGGGTTTGTCTGGTGAGCGGTACCCAAACTGCCGGGGTTATCGACACGTTTACTGCGAACGGCGGAACCGACTCCACAGTGAACATGATCGTCTACGATCACGGGGCCGGAGGTGACATCAGCACCTGGAATGGCGACACTATAACCGGTGTAGTTGGAGTTCGAAGTCGCGGTCCCCGCCAAAAGCCGGGAATTCCTTCCGCGAAGTTGGAGCACGCCTCAAAAAGCCCTGAGTAGGTACTTCACGGCATTCGGAGCCGAACAGATTCGCACTCACGCTGAATCTGGTCGGCTTCCGCCGCGAGCCGCTTCCGCTTCTCATCGATCGCGTTAAAGCGATTCAGCGCGTCGCGATATCGCTCTTGCGCGGACTTGACCGACGCATTCGCCGCCTCGATCTCCTCGCGGCACGCTGGAAGCTGGGCGGCGAGGTCGTCTTGCTCGGCTTGGAGGATGCGCTGCTTGACTTCCAACGCCTTGAGCTCGAACCGCACCTGAAGCCGTTGGCGCTGGATCCCCGTCATATCTTGGACGTCGGACAACTCCTTCACAAGGAGGCTCATCTCCTCTTGAAGCAGTTCAAGATTGCCGATCTTGGTGACCGTTCCGTCGACTAGGGCGTGCCCGTTGGTGGCGATGCTCATGGGTTCTCCTCGCGCATCCCATTGTAGCGATCTTTGGACCGCCGCGCAAGGCCGATGGCGGCCGAACGGCTAGCAAAGTTCGCCCCGGGTGCCTTATGCTAGGACCCGATGCAATCCGACCGCCTCACCCCGACCCAGTGGAAAGGCTACGCCGCCGCGTGGCTCGGCCGGACCTTCGGCGGGCTCGATGGCTTCCTGTACTCGCTTGTCCCGCTGCAGTTCGTGAAGGATCTGATGGTCGGGGCGCCTGTAGCGCTTGTAACCGGTCCCGTGGGGGCGGATCCAGCGACCGCCCAAAGTGAACACGTTCCCAACCTATGGTGCGCGAGAGCAGTTCCAGACATACCAGGGCCGAGCGATGGCGGACTACTTGTGCAGGAAGCGTAAATGTCTCCACGTCTGAGGCCGGCGGGTGGCCCTGCTGGGAGGAGCAATAGTTCGGTGGGTGGCTTGGTTAGGTCCTCGCGACTTGTAGTGGCCTGTGAATCTCGCGACGTAACCGTGACGCAGCCAGTAGGGTGCGCGCGGTCTTTGCCACCACGGCAGTTTCCTTGCCTGCCTCTGCTTCCAAAGCTGGCAAGATCGCCACGAAGGTTGCCGCCTTCCGCCAGAAGTTAGCCAAGAAATCGCGGGAGGGATGCAAAAATCCTCCCGAGGGAGGCAAAAACTCTCAGAGATCAGACAAAAACTCGGCGAAGTTAGGCAAAAACTCGGCGAAGTTAGGCAAAAACTCTGCGAAGTTAGGCAAGAAATCGCTGGAGTTCCGCAATGTTTCCGTAAAGTCCGCCAAAAAACCTCATAAAGCGGTGGAGGCCTAACGAAATTTCGGCCGTCCGCCGACCATAGCTTAACCCCGCAGGTGCGGTAGGAGACCTATGTCTAACGATTTTTCGGCAAAGACCGCCGAGCAGCTTTTGGCCGCCGGCAACCAGATTTCGACCGTTATAACGAGCGCCCTGAACGGGTACGGCGTGACGGCGGGCGAGCTTACGGCGCTTACCGGCGCGGATACCGCGCTGAATGCCGCGATCAACGCCCAGTTCAACGCGAAGGCGGCGGAGAAGGCGGCGACCCAGACCAAGAAGACCGACCGGCTGGCCACGCTGGCCGCGATCCAGGCGATCTCCGCGACCGTCTACGCCAACCCGGCGGTGACGAACACGATGCTGGCCGCCATCGGCTTCGCCCCTCGCAGGTCCGGCAGCGGCACGCCCGCGGTGCCCGTCACGCCGACGTCCCTCGTCGCGACTCCGTTTGCCGCCGGCACGGTGAAGCTGACTTGGAATCGCAACGGCAACGCCTCGGGCATCGTGTTTCTGATCGAATGGAGCACCGACGGCACGACATGGCAGTTCCTGAAGTCGACCACGCGCATTTCGTATACGGCGAACGGCTTCGCGCCGGGCGTCCAGGCCTGGTTCCGGGTGACGGCGACAACTTCGACGGCCACCTCGGTCCCGACGTCCTCGGTCTCGGTCTACGCGCCGGCACCCCCGGTCTCCCAGCTTCGCGTCGCGTAAATGAAAGAAGGGGGTGCGCTCCCGGGATCTTGTTGCGGCCCCGGCGCCACGCCGAAAAGCGCGATCCCATCCCCTCCTTTCTTCCCTCCATGCCGCCGGCGTCCCTGATGGTCGACGGTCGACGGTCATAGAAAATTACCAGCATTGAATCCCAATCGCGCCTGAATGCCAGCCGTCTGTAATATCCTAAGAGGGTTGCTCGCTCCGCTTGGGAGTGGTCGTTTTGGGAGGGGTTGAGATGAAGAAGATTTTAGTGATCGTGGCGTCGGCGATGGCCGTGGGTGCTCAGGCGGTTGTCGTGGGGCAGACCGATACGTTTACGTCGGACATCCAAAACTGGGGCGGAGGGGCTTCGCCGACTTGGATTTCCACGGGCGGACCGGCTGGGGCCGGTGACGGATTCCTTCAAGTGACCGGCCATGGGGGCGGCGGCCCGGGCTCGAAGGTCGCTGTCCTGAATAGCAACCAATGGTCGGGTAACTACTCGCTCCTAGGGGCGGCCCCGGTCATTTCGGTCGACATGAAGAATCTCGGCTCGACCGCCTTGATCATGCGCCTCATCCTGATGACCGGCGGGACCAGTACGCAGTGGGTCTCCCAGTCCAGCGCGAATTTGGCGGTCGGCTCGGCGTGGCAGCACTTCACCTTCACCCTCTCGAGTTCGCAGTTCAACGAGGTCGAGACCGGTTCCCCCGCGACGTCCTTCGCTGATACGCTGGCGAATATGAGTCAAATCATGTTCCGCCACCACCCTGATGCCACCGCGACGGATGGCGTGGCCATTGTCGGCTCGGTGGGTATCGACAACGTGCACGTCACCCCCGAACCGGCTTCGTTTTTGGCTTTAGGTCTCGGAGTGCTCGCCGTCATGCGGCGTCGAAAGCGGTCCTAGCCGCTCCGAGGCTCTGCCCGGGGTCGTGGCTACTGTAGTCGAGGACTCCCGTCTGCGCCGTCGAGGATGATGGACTTGCTTGTCCTGATGGAATTGAATTCGAAGGGTTCAACTCATCAGTTCCGTCATCTCAAACGGCCCTAAATCCTGACGATGGTGATAACATTGCGTGCATCCGAGGAACTCAATGAAAATCACTCTCCAACCCGGCGAAACCGAAATCGGCAACTGGACCATCTTCTACCTGCCTCCGAACGGCGGCAAATACAACGGCAAGCTGACCGTTACGAACCAACGACTGCTCTACGACGCCAAGTTCGACGCGAGCCTGTCGGGGGTCTTGACGGAAGCCATCTTCATCAAATGGGGCAGCGAGGGCTATCTGGAGATTCCGAAGTCGGACATTACCGGCGTGGAAGTGACCAAGAAGCTGCTCAGCAAGCGCTGCACGCTGACGCTTGTGGACGGAAGCAAGCACGCCTTTGACTACGGCGCCCTGAATATCGACAAGTGTGTCGAAGCCATCGAGGCGCGCTGAACTTTTAGCTTCCTCCGACGACGAATATGGGCCTGCTCCTAAAGAGGATCGTGATCACGGTTCTGATCATGGCCGGCTTCATGGTCGCGTTTGTCGTCGGAGGCGTCGTGCTGTCGTTTGTGATCGATATCCTGCCGATCCGCGGGCACAGCGCCGGCGTGTTTTACGCGATCTGGTTCGTGGCGGGTGTCTTCTGCGGAATGCTTGGTTATAACGCGGCGGGTCTGGTTCTATCGGGGAAGGGCGAACTCGACTGGTCACAACGCCCCGGCGCCGCGACCGTCGGCTGGTTCATCATCGGTGTCACGTTGATCGTTGCGGTGGGGGTTTTCCTGGTGTGCCGAACCCTCATTTGGACTGGCCCGCCCAGCGACAGCTTCTTCGTACCCGAGAGCCAACTCCACACGATCACCTACCTGGCCACGATCTTTTTGGCGACCCTTGTCGCTCAGCGGCTTCTTGGCCCGGACGCCAAGCGGTCTCCGGCCTAGGCCGCGATCGCGGCAAGCGGAGTGTCCACTTGGCCGATTCCTTTGTGCGAGAGCCACGCGCAGAGCGCCGTGATCAAGATGAGGACTCCTCCGACAAGAAAGGCGGTCTGCAGTCCGTAATGTTGCGCGAGATACCCGTAGCCTATGGTTCCAAACGGCCCGACGCCTGATAGAGCCCAGATGTGCATCGACAGCACCCGGCCACGCAGACGCTCCGGGGACAGAGCCTGGAACAGTTGGTTGCACGTGTTAAAGATCGCGATCGCCGCCAGACCGAGCAGCGCGAACACGACATAGAACATCCACTCGGCATGAGTCTGGGAAAGGAGAAGTAGCCCGATACCCATCAGAGTGACGCTAACTCGGAGCACGTATCTCTTGGCAGGGAGATGGGACATCCAAGTCACTAGGAAAAGAGACGTGAGGGTTCCGATCGCCACTGAGCTGTACGCGATGGCGAGCCCGGCTTTGATTTGGTTCGGAGTGCGGCCCGGCAGCATGAGCTGCTCGACGATCGCCGCCATTTGGGTGATATAGAAGAGCCCGAAGACGGAGATCGCCGACTCCAGCAGAAAGATCGCCCGCAGTCGACGATCGCGCATCGTGTAGAGAAAGCCTTCCTTGACCAGGTCGACGATCGGCTGTGAATCGCGCTTCAGCG
>JBBSFL010000174.1:0-6677 GCA_038238735.1 Fimbriimonadales bacterium
AGTCACCAGCCACCCTTGTCGCCCAAACTTCGTCGAACTCAACTCCGTCGATCTCTGTGATCAGATCGATCCGCAAGGGTGGATCGCCGAGCATGATGAACCCGCCCGGGGCCAGGAGGTCCCTGGCCCCTACGTTGAGAGATGCGAACCCGAATTGCTCCAGAGCGGCCACAACGCGTTCAGCATTTTCCGCAGACTTACGGATGAAAAAGTCAACATCTTTTGTCAATCGAGGCAAGCCGTGAAACGCGACTGCGTGCCCGCCGACGAGCAGGAATTCAACTTCCTTCGCGTTTAAGCACTCGACAAACTCTTTCCAGTCGTTGGGTACGTGCTCCGTAGTATTGGTCATGGATCAAGAATGCCATGTCGAGGCGCTGCTGCGGAGTTAGCGAACGGTAGTAGTCGCGGTCGGCCTTGTCCGCTTCGGCATGGCTATGGAATATCTGCACGACCTTTTCCATGTCTCTATTTTACTTTGCAGGATCTAGAAGAACCTCACGTCACTCCATATCCCCATCGAAACCAGACGCACATACAGGTCGGCGAACATGACTCCGAACAGGCTGATCCAGGCGAAGAGCATGTGGTTCTTGTTCAGGTTCGAAACACACCCGTAGCACGCGCTTTGGACGGGGTTGCCCGAGATGCACTTCTTCTTCCCCCGTACAAGATGTCGGAGGGAATGGCAGGAGAGCGTGTAGAAGCTCAGCATCGTCGTGTTGAACAGAAGCACGAACGTGCCGACGCCAAGCCCGAACTTCCCGTCGAACCAGAGCGCCTTGTAAACGTCGTGCCAGAGGAACACGAGGAAGATCAGCGCGGCATACATGAAGTAGCGGTGGACGTTCTGGATCTTCAGCGGCCATCCGTTTTCGCTGGTGTAGCCCTTTCGCGGTTCGCTCACCGCGCACGCGGGCGGGTCGGCCCAGAAGGCTTTGTAGTAGGCGCCGCGATAGTAGTAGCAGGTGAAGCGGAAAAGCGCAGGGAAAGGCAGGATGATCAGTGCGGGCGAGAACGGCAGGAATCCCGGCCACCAGACCGGCTTGGGTCCGAACCAAGCGTCGGGAGAATCGCCGAAGATCACTGGCGAGTAGAAGGGGGAGAGATACGGTCCGGCGAAATAGTGAGCGTTCTGAAAGGCCGCCCAGGTTGCGTAGCCGATAAAGGTGCTTAGAACGACGAAGGTGATGGCCGGGGTGACCCACCAAGCGTCACGCCTCGAAGTCTTTCCAAACCCTCGCTCCTTCAAGACTGCCATCTTTGCCATACGCTCGTGGAACCGCCCTTGCCTTGGCGAATTATACGTCGCGGGAACCGCTTCCGATCTACACTGTGAGTAGAGTCTCCTGCCCATGCTGATCGACCCCTTTGGCCGCCAAATCGATTACCTCCGGGTCTCGGTTACGGACCGGTGCAATTTTCGGTGCGTCTACTGCATGCCAGAGCAAGGATTTCCAGCGACTTCCAAGTCTGAGAATTTAACGTCGGCCGAGATTAGCCGGCTTGTCCGGATCGGCGCCTCGTTGGGGCTTACCAAGGTTCGCCTGACCGGCGGTGAACCGCTTTTGAGAAAGGATCTGCCCGCCTTAATTGCGTCCTTTGGACCGTTGCACGACCTCTCTTGCACGACGAACGGGTTCCTCTTGGAAGAAATGGCGGACGACCTAGTCCGCTCGGGACTCTCGCGGGTGAATGTGAGCCTGGACACCCTCCAACCCGATCGATTTGTCGATATCGCCCGACGCGGCTCTTTGGCAAAAGTCATGAAGGGAATCGAGTCGGCTCTATCGGCGGGACTGAGGCCGGTAAAGATCAACTGCGTCCTTATGAAAGGAGTAAACGACGACGAGGTGGCAGACTTCGCGCGCTGGACTCTAACCGAGCCAGTCCATGTGCGCTTCATCGAGCTGATGCCGATGCGGTGGAATTTGGACGAGGCTCCTGCTCGCGACGAGCCGAGCAATTTGCTTCAGCTCCGCCAGAGCAGCGGGGATATGCTGAACGACGCCGAAATGCGCCGCATGTTTTGGCCCGCTGTCGAAGCGCGCCGATCCATCACGGCCGCTCTCGGGCCCCTCGAACCGGCGGTGCTAAGAACGAACGGTCCGGCTCGCACCTATCGGCTACCTGGGGCAGCAGGGACGGTTGGATTTATAAGCCAAATCACCTCTGACTTGTGCTCGCATTGCAATCGTTTGCGATTAACGCACGACGGTTTCCTGCGCCCCTGCCTGATGTCGGATGGCGAGCTCGATCTCAGAACCCGGATGCGGTTAGGTGCCTCCGACAAAGATCTCGCGAACCTTTTCTGCCAAGTCGTCCGCGTCAAGCCCGAGAAACACTATCTGGCAGAGGGTCAAAAGGTCGTTGGCCGGGGCATGAGCCAGATCGGTGGATAGGTGCTCCTGCACGTCTTCAGTCGCGGCCCTTTATGGTGTCTGCTGGTCTGAACGGGCGCGGGACAGAGCTATTGGGTCCGCTTGCAACATGAGCAGTCGTGGAGGAACCTTCCATGCAAAAAAAGAGTCAGAAAGCTGTGGCTTTTTTCCGCCTGTCGGCGGCTTCTGACGTCGAAGATTAAGCCAAAGACGTTCCGCCATGCCACTCGAAACCTATTCTCAGGACATTGTCGACACGGTGCGAGAACCGCTGTTGATGCTCGATACGACCCTACTCATCCACTCGGCAAATCGCGCTTTTTACCAGACTTTTAAGGTCACTCCAGAAGAAACCGAGCACCACCTCATCTATGAGTTGGGCAACGGCCAATGGGACATCCCGGACCTGCGCCGACTGCTCGAGGACGTCGTTCCCAAGAGTTTGGTGTTCAACGACTTTGAGCTTGTCCACACCTTTCCCGTCATTGGCCGCCGCGTGATGCTGCTCAATGCCAGAAAGCTCAAGGCTGGCAACCACGGAGAGCTGCTCGTGCTGGCCATGGAAGACGTCACGGAGCGCCGGCGGGCCGAGGAAGAGGTCGCCCGGGCCGCGGCCGACCTGGAAGCGATCGAGACGTTCTCTCAAAACATCGTCGACACGGTGCGGGAACCGCTCCTGATGCTCGACACCACCTTGCGCGTCCACTCCGCGAACCGCGCGTTTTATCAGACATTCCACGTCTCCAAAGACGAGACGGAAAACCGACTCATCTACGAGCTTGGCAACGGCCAGTGGGACATCCCCGCGCTACGGACTCTGCTCGAAGACATCATCCCGATGAGCTCGGTCTTCAGCGATTTCGAGCTCGAACACACGTTCCCGATAATCGGGCGGCGGGTCATGTTGCTCAACGCTCGCCAACTCAAGGCAGGCAACCACGGGGAACTGCTTGTGCTCGCAATGGAAGACGTGACCGCGAGCAAACAGGCGGAAGAGGAACTGCTCAAAGCAGGTGCGCTGCAAAGCGCGATCTTTAACAGCGCCAACTTCTCCAGTATCGCTACGGACGAAAAGGGAGTTATTCAGATCTTCAACGTGGGTGCCGAGCGAATGCTTGGCTACACGGCCGCTGAAGTGATGAACAAGATCACTCCGGCTGACATTTCCGATCCCCAGGAAGTGATAGCTCGGGCCAAAGCCCTGAGCGCCGAACTTGGGACCATGATCACGCCAGGTTTCGAGGCGCTTGTCTTCAAGGCTTCGCGCGGAATCGAAGACATCTACGAGTTGACTTACATTCGCAAAGACGGCAGCCGTTTCCCGGCGATTGTGTCGGTGACCGCCCTGCGCGACGCACAAGGCGGGATCATCGGTTACCTCCTGATCGGAACCGACAACACAGCCCGCAAGCAGGTGGAAGCCGAGCGCATGCTGCTCGACCAGCGCGTTCGCGATCAACAGTTTTACACCCGCTCACTGATCGAGTCCAACATCGACGCGTTGATGACCACTGACCCGCGCGGCATCATTACCGACGTCAACAAGCAAATGGAGGCGCTCACCGGATGCACGCGGGACGAACTGATCGGGGCCCCGTTCAAGGACTACTTCACGGACCCGGAGCGGGCCGAAGCGGGCATCAAGCTGGTGCTAGGGGAAGGGAAACTCACCGACTACGAGTTAACCGCGCGGGCAAGGGACGGCAAGGAGACCGTCGTCTCGTACAATGCCTCGATCTTCCACGACCGCGACCGGAAGTTGCAGGGCGTGTTCGCCGCCGCGCGGGACGTGACGGAACGGAAACGCTACGAACAAACCCTTCAGCAAGCCAACCAAGCCAAGAGCATTTTTCTAGCCAATATGAGCCACGAGTTGCGGACGCCCCTCAACGCAATCATGGGCTACTCGGAGATGTTGCAAGAAGAGGCCGTCGAACGGAAACTGGGCGACTTCAGCACCGATCTCGCAAAGATCGGCTCCGCCGGCCGACACCTCCTGTCGCTGATCAACGACATCCTCGATCTGTCGAAGATCGAAGCAGGCAAGATGGAGCTCTATCTTGAGACTTTTAGCGTGCCCAGGCTGATCGAGGAAGTGGTGGAGACCATTCGACCCCTGGTCAAATCAAACTCCAACACGCTTCACGTTCAATGCCCCGCTGACTTCGGGACGATGCACGCCGACGTGACTAAAATTCGCCAGAGCTTGTTTAACCTGCTGGCCAACGCCGCCAAATTTACGAAAGAAGGGTCTATCTCGCTGGATGTTTCGCGGGAGACCATGGCGGACCGCGAATGGGTGTGGTTCCGGGTTGCGGACACGGGCATCGGGATGACTCCAGAGCAACTCGTGAAGCTCTTCCAGACCTTCAGCCAAGCCGACACTTCCACCACCCGCAAATATGGCGGCTCAGGTCTGGGCCTAGCTTTGACGCGCCGCTTCTGCCAGATGATGGGGGGGGACGTGACTGTCAACAGCGTTCCCGGCGAAAGCAGCACGTTCACGATCAAAGTGCCCGCGGCAGTAAGCGAAATTGAGCCCTCTGAAGCCGAGTCTCCCGGGCCATCCGAAGCGCCAACCATCTTCACGCATGGTTTGGGGGCAAACACCGATTCGCCGCCGCTTGTTGGTAAGAGCGTGCTGGTCATCGACGACGACGCGACGCAGCGGGACCTGATGAGTCGCTTTCTCGTAAGCGAGGGATTCTCGGTTCAGACCGCAAGCGACGGCGAGGAAGGGTTGCGCCTCGCGCATCGCCTTCTGCCAGTCGCAATAACCCTCGACGTCATGATGCCGGGCATGGACGGTTGGACGGTTTTGGCGATGCTCAAGGCTGATCCCACTGTGTGCAACATCCCCGTCATCCTGCTGACGATGATGGACGACCGGAAGCGGGGTTTCGCGATGGGAGCGTCGAACTATATGACGAAGCCGGTAGATCGCAAATCGCTTGCCCAGATCCTTGCGAAATACCACTGTCCAAACGAACCCTGCCCGGTGCTCGTTGTCGACGACGATGCCACGACACGCCAGATGATGCGCACGATGCTGGAAAAGGCTGGCTGGTCGGTTAGTGAAGCTGAAAACGGCCGGATCGCCCTAGATCGAGTCGCGGAAAACCGACCGACCTTGATCTTGCTCGATTTGATGATGCCTGAGATGGACGGTTTTGAGTTCGCCGGCGAAATGCATCGGAACGCGGAGACACGTTCGATTCCCCTCGTCGTTCTAACGGCCAAGGACTTAACGGAGCAAGATTTGCGCCGGTTAGACGGAAGCGTTCATTCGATCGTGGACAAGAGAGGCCGCACCCGCGAAGAACTGATGAATCAGGTTCGAGACCTCTTGGCTGATTGGACCGGTCCGGCGGGAGGAAAGGGGACTGACAGTAAGGCTGTGGTGGAGAGCCATGTCTAAGATTTTGCTTGTCGAAGACAATGAAATGAACCGCGACATGCTTTCGCGGCGGCTGATGCGAAGGGGGTATGAAGTGGTGATCGCGGTCGATGGGGAAGGTGGCCTTGCTTTGGCTGCGAAGGAGTCGCCGGACCTCATTCTGATGGACATGAGCCTGCCCATCCTCGACGGCTGGGAAGCGTCGCGCCGCCTGAAAGCCGATCCCACCACTCGGCATATTCCGGTCATCGCACTCACGGCTCACGCCATGTCCAGCGACCGGGACAAGGCTCTAGAAGCGGGCTGCGACGATTAAGATACAAAGCCAGTCGAGTTAGACCGCCTTTTAGAAAAGATCGAAGCGCTCCTTGCCACGTCCGAGGGCGTAGGAAGATCATGACCGAGTCTGTACCCCCCTCCAACTTTCCGCCCGGACTCAATCTGTCCCCTGAATTCCTGCACGACCTGCGCACTCCCCTTAATCACATCATCGGTTATTGCGAGTTGCTTCTGGGACAAGCGGAGGAAGAAGGTCAGGCCAACTTCATCCCGGACTTGACGAGAATTCAAGGGGC
Organism: Fimbriimonadales bacterium; assembly: GCA_038238735.1. GTDB lineage: Bacteria > Armatimonadota > Fimbriimonadia > Fimbriimonadales > Fimbriimonadaceae > JAFDWR01. The sequence goes on from JBBSFL010000174.1 coordinate 6,354, forward strand.
CGGGAAGAAACTGCTCGCTCTGCTGAATAGCGGGGGGCCCCAGCCCAAAAGGGATTCATCACCCGACGCAGGCTTAACTTCACCTGCTGTATCGGCTGGCCTGTCCATCTCGCCGGGCGTAGAGCAGACCACCCAGTCTGACCCCGAAAACGCGCAAGCCTTGATCCTGGTCGTGGACGACAACCGGGAAAACCGCGATGTGCTGGCTCGCCGACTTCAACTCCACCATCATGGGGTCGTGATGGCGGAAAACGGCCGCGAGGCGATGGACCGCTTGCGGTCCAAGCCGATCGATCTCGTGCTACTCGACATCATGATGCCCGA
>JBBSFL010000175.1:0-6673 GCA_038238735.1 Fimbriimonadales bacterium
AAAGAATGCTGAACACCACGTTTGGATTGGTGAGAACGGTGTGGAAGTTTTCGAGGGTGGGATGCCGCGGCCACGCCCAGTTCGAGGTTGTCGCCAGTTCGTGCGCGTCCTTCAGCGACATCACGATCATGATGTAGAAGGGCGTGAGCACGACCCCGCCGCCAAAGATCAAGACGAACCAGATGAGGGCGCGGGAGGCCGTAAGTGGCTTCTTCATCAGTTCTCCGTGTACACCCACCGCTTGTTGAGTCGGAATTGGATGAGCGTCATCGCGAGGATGATAAAGAACAGAATCCAGGCAAGCGCAGCCGCGTAGCCCATACGAAGGCTGGTGAACGCCTCGCGGTAGAGATGCAGCATGTAGAACAGCGTCGAATCGCCCGGCGCGTTGATCATGTACCCCTGGGTAAAGACCTGGAAGCTGCCGATCAGCCCGGTGACGAGGACGAAGAAAAGAGCAGGGGTGAGAAGCGGGAGGGTGACCGCGCGAAAACGCTGCCAGGCGTTCGCGCCATCGAGCGTCGCCGCCTCATAGTAAAACTCCGGAATGCCCTGAAGTCCGGCAAGTAGAATGACCATGCCGCCGCCAATGCCCCAAAGCGACATGATGATTAGCGCCGGAAGAGCGGCCTTTTCGCTGCCGAGCCAGTTGACTTGGCCTCCATTGGTGGTCAGCGGCTCGAGGGTGTGGGCAAGCCCGAGGAAATTCCCTTTGCCGGTCGACCCGTAGATGATCGTGTTCACGAGTCCCCCGTCAGTTTGGAAGAGGCGCTTCCAGATCAGCACACCCGCCACAAGACTCGCGAGCGAGGGCAGGTAGAAGATCGTCCGGAAGAGCTGCATTCCGCGCACCTTGACGTTCAGAAGGAGCGCGAGAAGCAGGGAGCCCACAATGCCGAGCGGGACTGAGAAAAGCGTGTAGATCGCGGAGACCTTGAGGCTCAGCCAGAAGCGCGGGTCCTGGGTAAAGGCTTCGACATAGTTCTGCGCGCCGCGCCCTTTGGCAGGAGTGATGATGTCCCAATCTGCCCAACTCGTGAGAAAAGAGAACAGCATCGGCCCGACGACGAGAACGGCGGTGCCGATGAGCCATGGCAGCAAGAACTTATACGCCGATATGCTGGCTTCCTTTTGGCGTCTCGTGAACTTGCGTTTCCGCTCGGGCCAGTAAACAACGCCGAGGATGGCGAAGAGGATCGCGCCAGCGCCCATGAGACCGATCGTCCAGTTGAACGGAGGGAGATCCTCCTGGGTATTCATCTGGTCGAGGCGCTGCTGGGCTTCGCGGTCGATCTGAGAGAGCATCTCCTTGGCGGTGTGCTCCCCGTTCCAAATTTCATCTAAGCGGGGATTGATGAAGTCAGATTGGAGGTCGGGCCAGAATTCCGAAGACGGAGCGAAGTGGACGTACTGGACCGCTTCGTCGGTGATCTGCCGGGAGGGCGGAAACTTCTTGTCGGGCGGGGTATTCGGGCCGACCAGCCAAGGCTCGGACCTGGCGAGATCCCGAATGGCCGGTTGGGCGAGACCAGCCGCGGCGACCCGCTTAAGCGTCTCAGGACCAGCGAGGAACTGGACCAATTCCCAGGCCTCCTTCAGATGCTTCGTGCCCGCGAAGATCGAATAGCCGGATCCGCCGCTGGGAAAAGCTCGCGTGCCATCCTTGTAGGCCGGGAAGAGCGCGATATCCCAGTCGAAGGCGTCGGGCGAGTCCCTTGGGATAGCCTTGCGTAGGTTCGGCACTTCCCAAATACCCCCCTCCATCATGGCGATCTTCTGTTGCGTGAAAAGCTGGCTAGTGTTGGACTGAAGCGCGGTCGTGATCTCGGTGGGCGTTGGGATCCACTTCTGCTTCAGCATCAAATCCGCTTCGAAGGTATAGCAGCGCTCGACCGCTTCGGAGCTAAATAGAAGCTTCTTGGGATGCTGGTCGTTATCCAGATATTTGCCGCCCGAGCTGTATACGAGCGATTGAGCCATGAGATCGGCCCAACCCGGCGAGAAGCCCCAATGGATCGTCTTGCCGTCGGGACCGATTCTAGTGAGCTGGTGCATCACCCACAGGAAGTCCTTCTCTTTAAGCTCCGGCCGCTCCTTGAAATCCCAGGTCCATGAGCCGTCGGGGTAGGGGATGCGGGCTTGGTCGAAGAGGCGCTTGTTGTAGTAGACCAGCCCCATCGGCGCGATGTCGCGAGGCAGTACGTAGAGCTTGCCGTCGAGCCGGTGGACGTCGACGATTTTCTTGTAGTACCGTTCGAGTTGGAACTCCGGAGTCTGCTGTATGATTTCGTCGAGAGGCATCAGAACGCCTCTTCTTGCCAGAGGCATGAAGCGCTCGAATCCCATCATCCCGACGTCGGGCGCGTCGTTCGCCGCGCACATCGCGAGCATCTTGCTGAAGTAGTCGTTGAAGCCGACGGTTTCCAAGCGGACCGTGATGCCTGGGTGAAGCTTCTCAAACTCCTGAATCGCTGCGCGCTGGATATCGAGTGCTTCCGCCCCTTCCCAAGATGAGAGGCGAAGCTCGACGTCGCCGAATGCGCCTGAGGCAAGGCTTGCAAACAGGACCAAAAGGGCCGCGCGAAAAAAACGCACTATCGATCTCGGTTGGACTGGTCTCAAGCGTCGGCCGTTTCAGGAACCTGAATGTTGTCTCGGTTGGGATGCATCGCGCCAGATTCCTCAGGCACGACGAAGTTTAGGAGCGGACGGGAATCGTCTCGCGAAGCGATCACCCACCCTTCAACGATCATCGACTCCAGGGTCTGCATAATCGCTGTGTAGGCATCAGATGGATTTGGAAACATCCGGTTTTGCCTGGCCACTTCCATGCACATCTTGAGGATGGTCTCGGCGTCAGAATGGCGTTGAACACCATTGATGACTAGCCAGTAAACAAAGAATACGGGCAGCATCTTGTTGCCGCGACGATAGCAGTCGACGTCCTCGATCTTGCCGTCTAGGTAAACGGCGTACTTCTCTTTCGTCGCGCCCACTAAATTGAGCTTGAAGACGTTGTTCTTCGCAACCTGATACTCCGACCGCTCGCCGGAAAAGAGGCTGGTGATGAACTTGATTCCGCCCAACGGATAGCTTAAGGCTCGGGCAAAGCCCGGATCTTCCAAAGCGAAGCCGCCGGCGGCGAGCCAGCGGAAGGCGTCTTCCGCCTCAAGCGATAACCCGACCGAGGAAGCGATTTCCGAACAGTACTCGCGGAGATCTGTGAATCGGCCGTTAGCCGAATACCAATAGTCGGCGAACTGCATGTGGTGGCGAATCTGGCCACGATGGCCGTCGCTGTATTGCTCCCTCAGCCACGCGCCGTCGAGCTTTCCTCGCCGAAGTTCGAGGATCGTGTATGCGACCTTCTTGCCGGATGTGTGGGCGAGCGTCATGCCCGCCGAGAGGATCGGATCGGCGAAGCCACAGGAGTCTCCGGCCATGAACCAGTTCTCGCCGGCAAGGCGCTCGGCGAGGAAGTTCCAATCCTTCATCGCCCGAATCTTGCCCTCGCGCTCCGCATTCCGGCATAGGTGCGAGATCAAAGGCTCAGCGGCGATCGCCTCCATGTAAAGCTGCACGCCGGTCTTTCCGCTCTTCTTGAAATATTCGCCCGGGACCACGAGGCCGACCGACGTGCGGGTTTTGGAGATCGGAATGAACCACATCCACCCCCAGCCGAGGCTCATGATTTGGATTCGAGTCCCGCCGTTCCCGATGGTGACCGCCCATTCAGCGTCGGTCCAGTAGTCCCAGAATGCGAGATTCCGCAGCTTTGTCGGGGCGACGATTTCGATGCCCATGGCCCGTCGCAGAATCCCTGTCTCGCCCGAGCAATCGATGAAGTACTCAGCCTCCAGGATCTCTCCCTCTGGGATTGAAGGGTTCTCCTTATTGGTGGCTTCGAGTTCAAGGCCAAGCACGCGATCGCCGTCCATGCGGACCCGCCGAACCTGGGTTTCCTCTAAGACTTTAGCACCCATCGAGGCGGCGTGATCCAGGAGAATCTCGTCGTAAACCGGTCTATCCACCTGCCAAGCGGTCTCTTTGCGTTGCCCCTCAAACTTCGCGGGTCGCGGCGGGTCTTCGTATTTCACACCGGGTAAGAATTCGAAGTCCCAAAGTTCGTCGGTTCGGCCCCATCTGTAGGTTCCACCGATCTTGACGGGAAAATCGGCGGCCTCGATCTTGTCCCAGACACCCATCTCATCCAGGATCTTGACGATGGCCGGCAGCTGACTCTCCCCGACGTGGTCGCGAGGGAACTTTTCGCGCTCGACGAGCACCACCTCTAGCGATGCATCGTATTTTCGGAGGAGGGTGGCGGCTGTGCTACCGGCTGGCCCGCCCCCTATGATCGCCACGTCGCATTTCATTTGCAAGCTGTATTATAAGTGCTGAAACGGTCCAGCATGCATGCCGGCGTCTAACTTCCGTTAGATTCGGCGCACCAAAGACCGAGGGCCTTTCAAGGGAACTATGAAGTGTGACGTGGCAATTATTGGCGGTGGTCCAGCCGGAAGCACGGTCGGTAGCCTCCTTAGGAAATACAATCCAAAGCTTGACGTTGTCATTCTAGAGCGCGATAAATTCCCTCGCGACCATGTTGGCGAGAGCCAGCTTCCCGCCATCTGCGAGGTCTTGGATGAGATGGGGGTTTGGGACAAAGTCGAAGCAGCGAATTTTCCGATCAAGATTGGAGCGACCTACCGTTGGGGTCGAACGCTCGACCTATGGGATTTTGAGTTTCTTGCGGGCGAAGATTTTATTGAGCGGGAGCGACCTGGAAAGTACACGGGTCAGCGCAAGGGTCTAGCTTTCCAAGTAGACCGGTCGATCTACGATAAAATACTGCTTAACCACGCTAAAACGCTAGGGTGCGACGTCCGTGAAGGCACCAAAGTAACGAAAGTGGCTCGTGAAGGCGACCGCATAACGCACCTAGACATTGAAGGGCAGGGCGAGCCCGTCGAAGCCCGTTACTATGTTGATTGCTCGGGCGAATCTGGCTTGATTCGACGGACCCTCGAGGTCGAATGCGACTATCCCACCAAGCTTCGAAACATCGCGATCTGGGACTACTATCAGGATGCGGAGTGGGCGGTGAAGATTGGGGATGATGGCACACGGATTCAGGTAATGAGTCTGGGGTGGGGATGGATTTGGTTCATTCAGATCACCGCCACCCGCACTTCAGTTGGCCTCGTCGTGCCCGCAGAATATTACAAACAGTCTGGAAAAACCACGGAGCAGATCTATCTCGACGCGCTTTCAGAGGAGCCACGGATTGCAGGACTCCTGAAGAACGCTAGGCGTGAGGGACAGTTGCACACTACTCGAGACTGGAGCTTCATAGCAGAGCGGCTCGTTGGGGAGAACTGGTTCTTGGCCGGCGATTCATGCGGCTTTGCGGACCCAATCCTTTCTGCAGGAATGACGCTCGCGCACACGGCGGGCCGTCGTGTTGCATACGCAATCTTGGAATTGGACCGAAATCAACAAGATGCCCGTTGGATCAAGGAACAGTACGACACCTGGCACCGAAGGCAGATCGGTCATCACATACGATTCGCCGATTACTGGTATTCCGCCAACGGAATTTTTAGCGACGTCAAAGAATATTGCAGTGAAATCGCCGCAAGTGTGGGCCTGAAACTAACGGCTGAAGAAGCTTTCAGGTGGCTCTCGACCGGAGGGTTCACTTCTGAAGTGCCGGGCCGAGCTCGAGCCCTAACCTATTCGCTCGGAGGAGTCAAGTTCATTACCCAGTTGTTTTCTGGAGACAAGGTTTCTTGGGAGGTCTCCAAGTACAACCGTTTTCGGGTGGATACGGCAGGCTCAACGCGTAAGCGGTATGCCAGCATGCAGAACGGCCGGATCGACCCTATCACATGTCTAGTTCGAGACGACAGAGTGCTGCCCCTCGAAGGGGTCTTCTTGGTCGTCTATGAGTCCCTACAGCGCGAGTCCGACGGCGAGAAGTTAGTCAATCGATGCCTAGCCGTTCTGCATCACCGGGGAATTCAAAATGCTCAGGCGTCATACCTCGCCATCCTGGAAGTTCTCGAAGCCATGATTCTCGATGGTTGGGTGAAGCCCGAGGTGGTTCTAGGCCGACCGACGCTACGTATGGAAACGCCCGAAGAGATGCGCACGATGCATCCGAACAGAGACAACACTGTTGTCAATTAAAAAGCGGCAACCTGCGAAGGCTGCCGCTATCCGAAATAGGAATCAAGGCTTACTTCGCGGGCGCCCCCATGTGGGCGAACCCCTCCTTCGATTGAGCCTCGCCGCCAGTAAGCTTGTCAAGTGCGGCCTTATCCTCGGGCGAAAGGGAGTCGTAGTTTCCGTGAGACTTGTCAAAGTAGCCTCTGATTTGCTTGGCGACTTCGACGCGCTTGTCTGTGGTTGCCTGAGGTTCCTTGACCGGATCATTATTGGCTCCGCACCCGGGCAACGAAACAGCGGCTATGGCCAGCATCGCTAGGGCCGAAATCGAGAACTTCTTGATATTCACAAACATAATCTTACTTGTGGAAATGAATGGCCGCCTTGCGCTGATGCGCGAGGCGGCCAGGATAGCGTCCTTACTTGAACGCAGTTGGAAGGCTGCTGCAGTACTGGCCGGGACCGGACGCCAAGTTGTAATTGGCGTTGGTGAAGTTCCAGA
>JBBSFL010000176.1:0-6672 GCA_038238735.1 Fimbriimonadales bacterium
GGATCATCGGCTCCAGATTTAGGTTCAAATCAGTATCCATCCGAGGTCGATTTTGCTTCAGTGGGAGAGTTTGTGGGAGAGATTGCGCTCTCCGGCCATGCTGATACGGCATCGACCCAAGGTTGAGTAGCTAATGGACAGCGTCCCAGACGGTCGGAAAGTAGTTGATGATCGGAGCTGGCTCATTCAGCGGCCAGCATTCCCGTATTACGAGATTCGCAACACTGAGCGCTCGGCTATGATCATGAGGGCGGGCGCATTTCGGTCCGTCACTTTCTGTTTTAGGACTTCATGCAAACGGTCAGAAGCATCAAAGATTCCTCGTCGGCATGAACGTCGTGCAATACGCCTGGTTCTAGAACTAACAGCCCACCGGCAAGGAGCGAGTGCCTCTGGCCCGCTACCGATAAGGACAAAGCACCCTCTATAACTTGAATGAAAACTGCGCCATTGGCTTTGTGCTGACGCAGAGAGCCGCCTTTGTCAAACCGAAAAAGAGCGGTCGTCACATGATCACACTTGTAAAGGGCAACCTGGCGATGGCCTAGATGGACCGGATTATGCTCACTTCCAAGTGACGTCGCCTCAGCTTTCAGGTCGAACTGGAGAGCCTGTTTCGCGAAGCGCTCGCGAGGCGGAATACGCTCCGATGATGTCTCGATATCCTTGAGGTCTTTATTTAAATCATTCATGAACAATGCCCCATCCAAATGACCGGCTCGCCCCATTGGCTCAAAACTGAGTTTATGGCCAAGTGCTTCGCCGCCCATATGGATATCCTACGTCCTCTCGAATGGAATCAATGGGCTTTCAGGTTTCCCCCTTAGTCTCCCAGGTTAAAGCCTCGAAATGCCAAGGGACCACGCTTGATCGGTTTGCGCATCGGGGAGCTAACGGATGGGTTGAGTCAAGAAGACGGCCCGCTATCTGTGATCGACAAGCTTTTGAATCACGCCGAGAAGGACGACGGCCTCGTTGTGGATCTGATCCTTTGCCCCGTAGATGAGTGTCACCGATTTTGCCTTAGCTTCGTCGGCGATCTCGTTTATTGCCTCCTCGTGACCGTCGAGTTCTTTCTTGTAACGCTCCTGAAACTCCGTCCACTTGTGTGGATCGTGAGCAAACCACTTACGAAGCTCTGTCGAGGGCGCCAGTTCTTTGGCCCAACGATCAAGCTCTAGCCTCTCCTTACTCAAACCTCGGGGCCAGAGGCGATCGACGAGGATTCGGCGACCGTCGTCTTTGGAAACCGGGTCATAGGCTCGCTTGATCTTGATCATCTTTAGATGTTTGCCCTCTCGCCGAAGTATTCGTGGTCCTCGTTGTAGCCACCCTCTCCCTGGTACACAGTCGAGACACTGGAAACGAACTCTATTGATTCGATCCATTTGACCTTTTTGAAGCCAAGCTGGTTCTCAACCCTAAGCCGCAGAGGGGCACCGTGCAGGGTTCCAAGTGGTTCGTAGTTCATTTCGTATGCCAGTAAGGTTTGAGGATGCCGGGCATTTGAGAGGGGGAGGCTGTCATAGAATTGCCCGCCTTCTCCTCCTTCCCCAAAGGAATAGAACACGATCGCTTCCGCCTCGGGCAGGGGCTGCACCAAATTCATCAATTCAGAGACTTGGAGCCCACCCCATTCGGCGACGCCTGACCAGCCTTGAATACAGTGGTGTAGGGTGATTTGTGTTTTGGGCCCCATCGCCCGAAGTTCGTCAAGCGACAGTTCAACAGGGTTCTCTACCAACCCGAAGACTCGCAAGCGATAGTCCTTGTATTCTCCTTCGGATAGGGCCTTCCAAGTTTCCGAGGTGGGCACTTTGCCGTTCGACCACATGAATGGTGAAATATCCGCGCGAGTGAATTCACTTCGAGACTCGTACCGGTCCAGCAGCGTCCCCATGATCGGGCCCACAATTGCCTTTGCCGCATGCTGTACGAGACGCGGTCGACGCCAAGCTGCCCAGTAAGCGAGCCCACACGCTGCGACGACAACTCCGATTCCGACGAGGCCTAAATAGATGCCGGCAAGGCCAGTGTCGTCCGTCCCCACGACGATGTGATTCATGTTCCGGGCGAGTCCTGTGATCGCCACCATACTGACGTGCCCAATCAGGAAGAGAACGAACCCGCACATCACGAGGAAGTGAAGCGAACGGCCAATTTGGCGATTGCCCGGAACCTTGGGATACCACTGGAACCGAGAAGTGAAAGCAGGCGACATGGAAGGTCCCGTCAGGATCGCAAGGGGAGCGAGAATGAAGACGACCCCGAAATAGGTCAACTGCTGAAGTGCGTTGTAGCGGTAGAACCCGTCCGCTTCCGGAGGTAAGTGCAACGTTGCGTAGTGGACGAACACGGCCCAGGCATCGGGGACAATTCGCCACGAAGTGGGAACCAAGCGTTTCCATTGGTCGGTGGCAAACAAAAGAACAATGAAAGTGACGCCGCTTCCAACCCAGAACAGGACCGAGAGGAAGTGCCAATGTCGCGCCATACCGATGGTGTGACGGCGACCGGGAAGACCGATCCAGGGCGACAGGTACACGCAGTCGTCCTTGGCCGTGTAGACTCGATCTCGCGGCACTTCCACCGGTGTGAACCTGACCCACTCCGTCCCCGGGGTGCAGTGAATCTTCGAATATAGCCGTGGATGGTCGGCTAGGATCTGTAGACCGCTCCGGATCAGCAGGACGATGAACAAGAAGTTGACGAAGTGGGTGATCCGGAGCCAGGCCGGGAAGCCACTTGGATCGGTCGCAGGGTTGTATTCCGGCAACGCCGGAACGGGTGGTAAGCCGACCGTTGCCCATTGGATGTAGGCTGCCCCGATCGCGACTGCGAAGGGCAAAACGAGAAGCAGGAGGGGGACGGGTTTGACGCGCATGCTGAATGCCTACCTTACGGGACCGGCTAACATGTATCGTATACATGTTTGACGAATCAGCCCTAAAACGGCGCGAAATCCCGGCAAGAGATTCAACCTGGCGAGGCGCTGAAGTCCTCCCGCCCATTGTAAAGGAAAAGTTGTCAGGCAAAGGATTATTGCTTCGGGCCCTGGTAAAGCCAGGCCCCTGCACCGTAGGTTGCAAGTTCAAAAGCGATTATCGGCGCCGGGCCCTCCAGAGGCACGTTCGCCTACGGGCGGTTTTCGTTTACACCGGGTGGAGTTGAGAAGCCGATACACAGCGGCAATACGAGACGGGATCCTGCTAAGTTTTAGCAATGGACGATCCTGTTAACGGGGCGCAGCCCGAAGGCGAGTTTTGGACCCGCGAAAACCTTGAGGCCTGGGATGTTTGGCTAAGCGGAGTCTTGGAGATCTTGACCCCGATGGCAAATGCCCCCGTGGACCGATTGGCGGAAACGGTGGGACGGCATCCGCAGGGCTTGAAGGATTTGCTGGAGCGCTGCGAGATCGCGGTGAACCAGTTTAAAGGAGTGATCGCATGCAGCTCGATGCTTTAGAAGCGCAAAATTGAAGGAGGGCGCGGGTACCGTATTGCGATGAAACGTCCTTCCAAAAAGGAAATCAAGGAAGCCTTGGAGAAGCTGCGTGAGCCAAAATCGGCTGGAGGGATCGAGCCGGAGACCGGCGCTCCCCGCCTCGAGCCGAAGAAGGCGAACAAGAACCGCATCCGCAAGCAGGGAATCTAGCCTTCCAGCTCGATTCTTTGGTCCTGCCGTTTCGCGCTCTCATAGACGGCCAGGATGATTCGTAGGGGCTCCAGCGCGGCTCGACCGGTGACGAAGGGATCTCGGTCGTCGAGGACTGCCTTTGTAAAGTCTTCAAGCTGAAGGCAGTGTTGTTCCTGCCATATCGCGGACGGGTCGGCGGCAGCTCCAGTTTCTGCGTTCCCATGGGTGGGTAAGTTTGGCGCAGGCTGGCTGAGCACGCCCTTGCCGTAAAGACCCTCTCTCGCGGCCTCCTCATCGACGTCCCAGAGTTTCGTTTTATCGGCTTCGATAATTACGGTGCCGTAGCTGCCGTGAACTTCCAGACGCTCAGCGAGGCCGGGATAGAAGCTCGTCGAATTCTGCAGGACGCCGACGGCGCCGTTCTTGTATTCGATTAGGGCATTTGAGATGTCTTCCACTTCGATCTCGTGCGTTGCCGTCCGCGTCATGGCCTGCACCGCACGGACGCCGCCCATGATCCACTGGATCATGTCGACGTAATGAACCCCTTGGTTCATAAGGCAACCTCCGCCGTCGAGATTCCAGGTCCCACGCCAGGCCCCGGAATCGTAGTACGCCTGGGTTCGATACCACTTTGTGTAAGCGTCTCCGGCGATGAGCTTGCCTAGCTCGCCGCCTTGCGCGGCATCGCGCAGGCGCTGAATGTCTTCGGCGAACCGGTGCTGGGATATCGTGGCCAGCTTCACGATAGCCTTTTCGCAGACTTCGACAAGCTCGCTTGCGGCATCGACGTTTACGTCGATCGGCTTTTCCACCACCACATGTTTTCCCGCCTTTGCTGCGCGGATGCCTATCTCCGCATGCAATCCGCTAGGGACGCAGATGCAGACCGCGTCGACGAGTGGCCAGAGCTCTTCGAGAGCGGTGAATGAGGGCACACCGAATCGAGTTCCGGCCTCCTTCGCGCGCTCGCCTACGGTATCGTGCACCGCGCTCAGAACCGCGCTTTCGATGTTGCCCAGGGCTTCGCAGTGAGTGGAGTGGATGGCCCCGCACCCGATAACGCCGAACCTGACCAACTTGCCCACATCCTATCTTGGCGGATTTGGCTTGACAGGGATGGGGGTCAAGGCTCATCTTGTTGATATGCGCCGATTCGCTCCGTTATTGATGCTTGGCTTGCTCGTATCCTCGGCGGTTGCCGATGTGACTTTGAAGGATTTGCTCGGCCAGATGGCCGACCTTCGGTGGCTAGCACGGCCTGACGCTCAGCCTTTCACCGCTGCCCAAGCCAGCAGCTACGACCGCAAGTCGGTGAAGCCTGGAAACCCGGAGTGGTTCGCCAATGGCGATTACGGCCAATACATCGGCGTCGAGCAGATCGAGGGCCGGACCGAATATGTGATGGCCGATTTGAAGGGGCCGGGAGTCGTTACTCGCATCTGGTCGGCAAATCCAATGGGGACGATTCGGTTCTATGTGGACGGTCAACCGAAGGCTAGGCTCGCCGAGAAGATGTCGGATTTGCTCGCCGGCAAGGTGTCTCCTTGGATTCTTCCCTTTGGCTACACCGCGGCCCACGGATTCGACCTCTATTTCCCCTTTGGCTATGCCCAGTCGCTGAAAATCACGGTGGCGCCTAAAGACCCTCAAGAGGCAGCCGGGCTTTACTATCACGTCGGATACCGAAGCTACGCGCCTGGCGTCCGGGTCGAAAACGGCGGAGCCGATGTGCTGAGGGACATGGGTCGGACCGCACTTGTTCTGCTAAATGGTCTGACTCCGATGGCGGACAAGAAGGCCGAAATGGTGCGCGTCGGTCCCGGTAAGTCTTACGATTCGGGACGGATCGAGGGTGCGGGAACGATTACCGGACTGCGCTTCCGGATTCCTTTTCCGTTGGTCCAGACGTTTCGAGCGATGGATTGGGAAGACGCCAACCAGCCCCACAACGTCCTGCAGAACCTGATCCTTGAGGTCGATTTCGACGGGGAGACGACGGTGCGCGCACCGCTGGGTTCGTTTTTCGCCGACTCGCCAGGGGTGAACAAGTATTCAAGTTTGCCGATGCAGGTATCAGCGGACGGCACCTTCACCTGTCGATGGCCGATGCCGGTCACTCATAACTTTAGAATCCGCCTCAAGAACGCGGGCCGTGTCGATGTGCCGCTGAGCGTGACGTGGGATTTCGACTCAACGCCTCCTCCCTCCGACGCTTACCGTTTCCATGCCCAGTGGAACGGCACCCGGGGCCACACGCGCCCGATTCGGGACATGCATCTCCTCGACGTTCACGGCGAGGGCCGCTTCGTGGGAGTCAGTCTGCATGTGGCGAATCCAACCCAAAAGTGGTGGGGCGAGGGGGACGAGAAGGTCACCGTCGACGATGAGACATTCCCCAGCACGTTTGGCACGGGCACGGAAGACTACTTTGGCTACGCCTGGTCTTCGAATGAGCTCTTCGACCATCCGTACAACGGGCAAGTCCGATCGGATGGCCCGACCAATTTCGGGCACAGCGCCATTCATCGGTGGCAGGTGCTCGACTCGATTCCCTTCAAAAAGCACATGCAGTTCGATCTCGAACTTTGGCATTGGGGAGACGTCGTCGCCTCCTACGACTGGACCGCCTACTGGTACGCCAAGCCCGGCACGGATGGAAATGGACCGATTCCGATGGCGCTGCGATTGCCCGAGAAGCTAGCACCTCCCGAACCGGTACGCGGCGGAATCGAAGGCGAGTCTCTACTGGTGAGCTCGACCGGTGGCAAAACCCAGATTCAGACCGGCTTCGAGGAATTGTCCGGAGGCGCCCAGCTTTGGTGGACGAATCCCAATCCGCACGACAAGCTCACGATCCGGTTTCCGGTTGCGAAAGCGGGCCGTTATGAGATCGTGGCGTGCTTCTGCAATGCGGTCGACTACGGCATCCATCGGCTGTCCCTGAACGGCAAAGTGCTGCGCCAGATCGATTTCTTCGTTCCAGTCGGGGTGGAGTGGAAGAAAGTGACGCTGGGCAAATTCGATTTGCCAACC
>JBBSFL010000177.1:0-6548 GCA_038238735.1 Fimbriimonadales bacterium
CTACCCGCTCGGCTCGCCGGACTTCTTCTTCGACTACGTCGAGAAGCAGAGGGCGGCCCATGAGGGCCAAATGGTCGCGCTGGCAAACGAGTTCGCGCTGCGGCAGGGTGGGAAGGTAGTCCGTAGCCCAAATCTGGCCGTGGGGATGGGGATTCGACGCGCCCATCGCTTCACCCCGGTTCTCGAATATCTGCACCCACGCGTACCGATCCCCGAGTTCGGTCGCCTGCTCAGCCCACGCATCCACGACGAGCTCGATGGAAGGCAGGTCCATCTTGGCAAGGGTCAGGTCGTGGCGCGGGGAGAAGCAAAGGACCCGACATTCCCCGCACGTTCCGGAGGCTCGAAACAGGGGATTGTCCCGGGATTCCGCCGAAGACCCTTGGGGAAGCAGGGCAGAAAAATCGTTTTGAAAGACAAAGGTGGAGGAGTAGGTCGGGTTGATCTTGCCTCCCGCCCTTTCATTGCCAGGGCAGAGGTAGCACTTTGGATCGTAGGCCGGTTTCTCTGCCGGGGAAGTCGACTCTTGTTGACCCTGCCATGGGCGCTGGGTGCGATGCGGCGAAACTAGGACCCATTCGTTCGTCAAAGGATTGAGTCGGCGGTGCGGGTCCTTCTCGAAATCGATCCTTGCCATGCTCATTTTCATTCTGACTGGACGTACAGCAGAAGAGTTAGAGCGAATTGTTGCTGAACCGATTCACCGGCTCCATTCGACCGCACCATAATCCAACCATGACAGCGCTGTTTCTCTCCCTCGTTTTTGCCGTGGCGCCTTCGCCGCACGGGCAAGCCTTACTCGACGATGTTTCGAAAAAGGCGGTGAAGTTCTTTTGGGAGCAGTCCAATCCGAAGACCGGCCTGACGAAAGATCGGGCCGCTAATTTCAAGGACAAGGACGAATATGTGGTCGCGAGCGTGGCGGCAACCGGCTTTGCTCTATCGGCTTATGCGATCGGAGCGGAGCGCGGTTGGATTCCCCGTCAGGCCGCGATCGAAAGGACCCGCATGACGTTAAATTGGCTCAAGGCTTCCGCCAAGAAGGACCACGGCTGGTTTTATCACTTCATCGACTGGAGCACGGGCGAGCGGATGTGGAAGAGCGAAGTCTCCTCCATCGACACATGCTTGATGCTTGCCGGTGCGATCATGGCGGATCAGGAGTTCAACGATTCGAAGATCCATCGCACGCTCCAGAGCCTGCTTGCCGATATCGATTGGAATTGGATGCTCCACGACGGCGGAGCCAAAGCGAATGAGGTGACGCTCTGCATGGGATGGCATCCGGAGTCTGGGTTCATCCGAGCTCGTTGGAATGAGTACTACGAGGATACTTTCGTGTTCGTCCAGATGCTCGGCCTAGTGCCGAAGCTCGACGCGGACGCGGCGTGGAAGGCGATTCGCCGAGAAGTGGTGACCTACGACGGCTACCAGCACATCACGGGAGGGCCGATCTTCATGCACCAGATGAGCCAGGGCTTTATCGATTTTTCGGGTCAGCGCGATATGCTTGGATTCGACTATTGGGTCGAGGGCAAGAACGCCTGCCTCGCCAATCGCCAGTTTTGCATCGACAATCCGAATCACTTCAAGGGTTACGGCCCAGGCTTTTGGGGCTTGAACGCGGGCGATGCGCCGAACGGATATGTGGGCAACGGCGCGCCCCGGAAGGATGGCAAGGCCGAAGACAACGGAACGATTTCGCCGACCGGAGCCATCGCATCGGTGCTCTTCATTCCGGAGATCGCGAAGGCGACCGCCGATTCCCTCATCGACAGGTATCCCGAAGCGTACGGCCGGTACGGATTCAGCAACGGCATCGACGCGACGAAAGATTGGAAGGGACCGGACGTGATCGGGATCGACCTCGGCATGGTCATGCTCGCCATCGAAGGCGCCCGGGACCACCTGCCGCATCGGTTGAGCATGAAGAGCCCGATCTATCAGCTTGGGATGAAACGAGCCGGCTTCCACAAGACCTCGGAAGGCTCTCTCGATAATCGTCCGCTTCAGAAAAACTAACTAGGCTGGCGGGGCGGTCGAGCCGCGAACGTCAAGCGTAGTCGTGAAAACGATTTGGCGCTCGACGACTTCCTCTTTCTTGACCAGCTTTACCAAAAGCTGCGTGGCCGTGCGCGCCATTTCGAGCACAGGTTGGCGGACGCTCGTGAGGGGCGGCGTCACGTGGTCGCAGGCGTCCAGCGAGTCGAAGCCGACCACTGAGAGGTCCTCCGGAACTCGAATTCCAAGTTTTGCCGCGATGCGGCATGTGAGGAACGCGAATTCGTCTGAGAAAGAGAACAGCGCAGTTGGTCGATCCGGCGAGCGCAGAAATCCCTCGATCGTTTCGGCCTCGCTGCCAGCGATCATTTGAACCAGAAATCGGTCGGGGATAGCGACTCCAGAGGAATTGAGAGCGTCCCGGAATCCGCGGAGGCGATCCACTGCGCTGGAGGACCCGCTGCTGCCGCAGATCATCCCAATTCGCTTGTGGCCGAGCGTTACCAAGTGTCCCGCCGCGAGCCGGCCACCGCCATAGTTGTCGCAGTCTACGAAGGCCACCGCCGCATCCTCGCTCCGGGTGAAGAAGAGAACGCAAGGGAAGCCGTGCTCCATGAGAAGGCGCAGGGTTTCGTCGTCGACGTCGCGCAGCGCCAGAACGCCATCGACGCGCCCGTCGCTCAGCGCTCTCGCCTCGGCCCGAGCGTCATGCACAGGCTTGGTGTGGAGCATCAGGTCGTAGCCTAGAGCGACTGCAGCCTGGCTGATGCCAAGCATGACTTCCTTCGTGAAGTCAGACCGTGCGGCGAAGTACTGGGCGAACTGGAACACGACGCCGAGCGCATCGCATTTTTTTGTGACCAGGCTACGGGCGATCGAGTTCGGCGTGTAGTCGAGTTCTGCCGCCGCTGCGAGAACACGCTCTCGGGTGGGCTCGCTGATTCGCGCAGACTCCGCTTGGCCGTTGAGCACGTAGCTGACCGTGACCTTGCTGACGCCCGCAAGCTGGGCAACGTCCATGATGGTCGAGCGCTTTAGCATTCGGATGTCCCAAGGACATTCTAACAAGAGATCGCTAGGAGCGGTGAATCCGAATTTGATGACGCTCGTTTCGGCCGGAGGGCACGATGCGGTTGCCGTCTCGAATGTCTGCCGTGTCCGAGGTGACCGTCAAGTTCGATCCCGACCCGGCGACGCTGATTTCAAACCGATCTCCCCTAAACTTCCGCTTGAGAGAGAAGGCGCCCAAGCCCGAATCGAGTGGCGCGACGATCAGGCCTTCCCGACAGGCGCGGACGCCGAAAATCCAGTCGAAAGCGATGCGCTGCATCCACGCGGAGGAACCCGTGTACCAGGTCCAACCCGCTCTTCCTTCGTTCGGGGAGTCCGGTCCGTCGATATTGCCGGGCATGACGTACGGCTCGGCCGCATAGGCTTCCTGGTCGCTCTTGCCGGACGGCAACATGCTGCGGTAGGCGCCCAAAGCGCCCTCCGAGTCTCCCATCATCGCCAGGGCCTGAACGGCCCAGGTGGAGGCGTGGCTGTAGACGCCGCCGTTCTCGCGCGAGCCGGGAGCGTACCGGGTAATGTAGCCGACCCACGGATCCACTTTGCTGTAGGCGGGCGCCAGGAGCAAGGCACCGTACGGTTTAAGCAACCGTCCCCGAACGGCCGCCATCGCTCGTTGGATCCGGTCCTCCGGAGCGATGCCAGTAATAACGGCCCACGTCTGGGGGTTTAGGAATATCTGGCCGGACGTGTTTTCCTTACTGCCAAGGGGCCGTCCGTCGTCGCGGGTGCCTTCCAGATACCACTCGCCGTCCCATCCGTATTCGTTGACGGCGAATTTGAGTTCGTCGGCTGCCTTCGAGAAGCCCGCGGCCTTGTCGGACAGACCGAGGTCGGGGAGGATCGCCGACCAGCGACGGAGGATGTCGTAGAGGAACATCCCCACCCAAACGCTCTCGCCCTTGCCGTCGAGACCCGCGTGGCTGAGGCCGTCGTTCCAGTCCCCGGCACCGATAAGCGGCAGGCCCCGCCGGCTCCGAAGGCTCAATGCGCGATCGATGGATCTGAGGCAGTGGTCCAACCAGGTCCCGCTCGAAGCGAACGTCTGCGATTCGCGGCTGAGGAACCCGCACTGGTCTTCCATCGACCGAAGGTCGTTCGTTTCGTCGAGATAGGCTAGCGTCCCATAGGGCAGCTAGAGGCAGGTGTCGCTGTGCCGGCTCTCCGCGAACATATTCGTGTTCGGATGCCACCAATGGCGCACGCCGCCATCCTCGTAGGTCGCCTCGGCGTTGATAATAAGCTGCTTTTTCGTCTTCTCAGGAACTATGGGCAAGAGGGCAAGGCTATCTTGGAGCTGATCGCGGAATCCGAATGCGCCGCCTTGCTGGTAGTAGGCGCACCGGCCGACCATCCGTCCCGCGATCGTTTGATAGCGCAGCCAGTAGTTGACCATCACGTCGAGGGCAGGATCGTCGGTCTCGACGCTGGCTTCCCGGCAGATCGAGTCCCAGTATTCAGTGACACCTCGCAATTCCGAGGATGCTGTCTCGAGTGTGTATTTCGAGGCGAGCCGGAGCGCTTCCGTGGCATCGTCGGCCGCTCCGACGATGATCGTGAACGCGACTGTTTGACCGGGCTCGAGGCTCAGATCGGAGATGGCGGAAGCGATCGGATCTTCCCAGCGGCCATTGCCCTTCGCGAATTCGCTTTTCTCTAGGCTCGCGGGGGAATCGAGCCGCGCGGGCCGGCCTAAGAAAGCGGCCTTGTTCGACATCCAGGCAGTCACGTCCAACCCGTTAACCGCATGGAAACCGGTAGGTCCCGCTTCCGGTTGGGCCCGCTTATTCTCGACCAAACCCGGGTGCTTCCAGGCGAGTTGGACAGCGCTGACGGTGCGTGTCTCGACGAACAGACGATGAAATTCGCGGTGAAACTCGCCCACTCCGCCGAGGTGCCAGTCGACGTAGGTGGCCAGCCTTAACTTTCGGCTTCTCGCGGTCATGTTCGTGACCTTCAATATCCAGACCTCACAGGTATCGGTGAGGGGCACGAAGACTGTCTGCGACGTCTCGATTCCGTTGATCTCGCGGCGGAAATTGGAGTAACCGAGGCCGTGGCGGATCTCATCGGTCTTGGCTTCTTGGAGGGTCGGCTGATAGGTCGTGCTCCATATTGCCGACTCGCTCTCGACGTCTTGTACATAGACGAACCGGCCCTGCCGGTCCTGTACGAGATCCTGTTCCCACCGGGTGAGCCTCTCGAGTTGGCAGTTGTCGAGCCAAGAAAACCCGCCGCCCGCTTGGCTCAGAACCAGGCCATATCGCTCGTTTGCGATGACGTTGATCCAAGGCATCGGGGTGCGAGGGTCCTTGATGACATACTCGCTCCCGTCCTTCTCAAACTGCCCATGGGTGCCGGGGCAAAGCGGTCGCGTCTGGAGGTCGGACTCGAGGGGAAGTGCCATGGCAAGATCAATAAGGGACGGGGTTTCAGCGCCAGAAAGGACGGGTCGGAATCCGGCTGGTGAACCGTTTCAGCAGTATACAGTCGGCTTCCGCGTCTCCGATCCGTCAAACATTGCGGCTTGTGCACCAAGTTCACCAAAATTCATGTTGAATTTCTTAAACCTGTGTTAATATGGCTACTGAAGCGGTTCAGCAAGGTCGACCAGTGGCATAAAAATTGCTGTTTGATCCCCAGAACCCGTCTCAAGTGTGGCCTTCCGGCGTACATTCAGAGACTGGCGAGAATGTGCTCGTCAAAAACCGACGCAAGTCGGTCTCGTCTTCGACGAGTCTCTTGAGTTGGCGTTATATACGATCCAACGGTGGAATTATGAAGAAGCGTTCGGCATTTACCCTTATTGAACTCCTAGTCGTTATTGCGATCATTGCGATCCTCGCGGCGATCCTCTTCCCTGTATTCGCTCAAGCCAAAAAGGCGGCGAAGAACACCGCGACGATCTCAAACATGAAGCAGATCGGTCTCGGCAACCAGATTTACTACGCGGACTATGACGACATGCGATTCGGTCGCCAGTTGGTCAACAGCACGCAGTGCTTAAGCTGGAAACAGTTCACCGAGCCGTACAGGAAGAGCGTGGACTTGTTCCGCGACGGACTCAACCCGGCCAACAAGTATCTGGACGGATTCTCCGACCCGGCCGTCCGGACAGTTATCTGCCCGGCTGGCACGGTTGGCGTCGCGAACGTAGACTACAAACAGTTCCAGCGCGACTACTACTGGAACAATAACTACATGGGCGGAAACTGGGACATCGGCGGCAATATGTCGACCATTCAGGAAGTAGCTCGCGTTGGCGATGTGGTGGAGGGCAAGGGCCTATTCACCGACCAGGGCCCTTGGAGCACCTGGGTTCAGAATGTCGATGGCGATACCAGTTGGCTTGGCGCTGCCAACCCCTCCACGGGCCTGCAGTGGAACAACGCTGGCGAGAAGTATGACAACAAGGGCATTAACGTCGCGTTCTGCGATTCTCACGCCAAGAAGATGAACTTCTCCACGATGTGCGTTGA
>JBBSFL010000178.1:0-6543 GCA_038238735.1 Fimbriimonadales bacterium
CTCTAAAGTTCGCTCGGCGTTCGAGATCCACATTCTCACACCTAGGTATATATACCTAGGTGTGAGAATGTGGATCTCGAACGCCGAGCGAACTTTAGAGTCCCAACCGACCTTGGTTTTCGCCCAAATGCAGCTCCTTCGGCTGATATCGAACGCGAGGAACGACTGGAGCGCACCGACTAGCTCTACCCCAACCCAGCTACTCGGAAACTTGGTAGAAGCCGCAACTCTGAAGGCCCTCAGAATCAAGCCACCTGCTGGGCCTGCCCTGATCCGTTACGCATTCGGAAGTGTGTCTACCTATTCGGTCGCGATTTCGATTCGAACTGGATCCTACTTGTCTCACGCCAGCGCCATGGTCCTGCACAATCTCACCGAACAGGTGCCCGCGGTGATCTACGTTAATAAGGAGCAAAGCGATAAGCCCTCCGGCGGGAACTTAAGTCAAGAGGGTATCGACCGAGCTTTCAGCAGGCCTCCGAGGAGATCGAACTATATTTGGACGTACGAGCAACACAAGATTTTGCTAGTGAGCGGAAAGCAGACGGGCAGGTTGGGTGTAATTCCATTCGTCGTCGCCGCGTCGGAAAGGGTCGACGTCACGAGCCTGGAGCGTACTCTAATTGACCTCGTTGTCCGGCCCCACTATGCCGGTGGAGTTCTGAACGTGCTAGAGGCATTCAAAGCAGCACGTGAGCGCGTATCGCCTCCTCAGCTGGTTGGCGTCCTTCGGCAGCTCGGCTACGTTTACCCATACCACCAGGCCCTGGGCGTCTACCTTGAGGCCGCAGGCTACCCCGACTTCCTACGCCAAGAGCTTCTTAGCATGGGGACCAAATTCGACTTCTATCTGACGTATGACATGAGGGAACGTAGCTATTCCCCCACCTGGAGAACGTTTATTCCAGCAGGCTTTCCAGCCGGCGGGCAAGCGCACTGACAAACTGGCAGTAGAAGTCGAAATCACCGAGTGGCGCACCCACGCTAAGTTCAACTTCGGGCCAGTTGGATCGATGGAAATCGGCGTGCTCTTGTATCTGTCGGAGGAGTCGTATGGGCACTTCTTTCGCTCGGAAGCTGGCGCTCACGAGGTCTCGATTTGGCTGAGTGGTCAGGTCGATGCTGGCCTCGGTACAAATCGCATGGATGTCGTAGAAATCGCGCGCTCTCGGTGTGTGATTCCGATTATGCGGATAGTCTGGCATTTGCTGACAAATAGCCCGTAGCTTCTCTGCTGCGATAAGAGCCGGCGTGTAGACAACCACTCGTGTCTCGCCGCAACCAATTTCTTGCAAGCTTCCAACGAATTCATGCTTGCTGATCTGGACTCGGATACGTCGCTCCTGAAGAGGTCCGATGACGGTCGCTGTTCTGCGTCTCTCTTCGACTGAGGTTGCTGATGCTTTTAGCGGAATAATCTTGAACACGGCTTCGTATCCTCCCCACCATTCCGGAGCAATCCCTAGGTCTCGTTTCTCAACACGTTGTTCACGGGTAGGGTCTGTTGCCCATCTGGGCCCAGACGGTGAGGCTGGAGGTGTCTAACGCCACCGTCTCAACGAAGGAGCCCAGATGGAGCTTCACAAGAATGCCCGAAGTTGCCCTGCCAGTCGACTCGTGCTGGTTGATCGAATACTCGGAGGGATGCCCGTGACCGGGGCCGCCTCGGCGGCCGCCATTTCGAGACGGACGGCCTTCAAGTGGAAGCGGCGCTATAAAGAGGCCGGCGAGGCGGCCTTGGTTGATCGCAGTTCTCGGCCCCATCGGATGCCGCGCCAGGCCCATCCCGATCGAGTCGAGGAGGTGATCCGCCTTCGTCGGCGCCGCTACACCGGTCCGCAGATCGCCGCCCGCGTGGGCCTGTGTACGGCCACGGTCGCTCGTATCCTGGGCCGTCACGGCCTCTCTCGGCTCAAGAGCCTCGAACCCAAAGAGCCCGATCGCCGATACCAGAGGGAGCATCCCGGCGAGCTCATCCACGTGGATATCAAGAAGCTGGGCCGTATCGGCCGCGTCGGTCATCGCATCTATGGAGACCGCACGACCAGAGTCCGTGGCATCGGATGGGAGTTTGTTCACGTGGCCATCGACGACGCCTCTCGTCTTTCCTACGCCGAAGTACTCCCCAATGAAAGATCCCCGTCCTCCACCGGCTTTCTTAAACGCTCAGTCGCCTGGTTCCAGAGCCGCGACGTCCATGTTCAGTCCGTCATGTCCGACAACGGCTCCTGCTACGTCTCCCACAGGTTCAAAGCCACCTGCCAAAAACTCCAGCTGCGCCATCTACGAACTCGCCCCTACCGCCCTCAGACCAACGGAAAAGCCGAACGCTTCATCCAAACCCTGCTGCGCGAGTGGGCCTACAAAAGACCCTACCCAACCTCGATCCAAAGAACCGACCGCCTGCCTCGGTACCTCAACTACTACAATCTCAGGAGACCTCATGCCTCACTCAACAAACGCACCCCTGCCCAGCGCCTCCGGGAACAACCTCTTGAGAACTGACAGCTAGGGGCCGCGTCGGTTTTCGGGAGAGTTGAAAGTCAAACACCTGATAACCGACGCTTTCAAAGGATCGCGTGAGGCTCGACTCCATTACCCCGGCGACTTGCTCAAGGGCGGGCAGATCGTCGGCGATAGACAGATCAACATCGAGTGAAGGCCGATGACCAATCTTGTGGAGACGGAGTGCATTCCCACCCTTCAGCGAGAACGCGTATGGGAGGAGCGCATCGCTGAACAGAGCTTCGATAGCGGCAGCGCGAATCGCATCGAGCATCCTGATAAGCGTAGCGCATGGAGGTCGGCCCATTCCCAACGCGTGACGAGAAGGAAGGGGTCAAACCTTCTCCAGAGCGGCCGTGACTCGTCAAGCCTCCACGTGAGGTTTCGCATCGTCTCCTTCGGTCCAGATTCGGCGGCGAGTCGAGGAAGGGGGGACCCAGGCTTCTCTTCGTGGTCGCTGGGCGCCACAGGATGTTTTCGGAAGAGCCGTTCGCAATCTGATGAAGCGGGGTCAAGCCCCAGGACTGACTCGCGATCCGGCTGCTCCGAAGCCCCTTTATCGACTCGTCACAACTTGGGTGGTTGATTAGCCCTGGACTCCAGCTCTCCCAGGGAATCCCCTTATGTGGGGACGTTGAGGCCCAGAATTGGAAGTATTCTGTTCCATTCGCCGATAACCTTGGCGGCCAGATCGGCGGCCATAGTTACGCTGTCGTCTTCGTGCTTGAGATACCGCAACTGCCTCGGACCGCTCCCGATTCGAAGCTCGGTTCGAAACGAAACGAGAGGAGGTCCGGTCCTATCCTTTCGGAATTCTCCTCTCCTATGCTTAACGGCGTTGGCGAGGTCGCCGACAGCGCTTAGGATTTCGCTCTGATTGACCTGACTTTCGACGGAGTTTGCTCTCAGGGGCGCCGACTCGTCGTTCTTTATCCAGTCCTTGAGGTGCCAGGCGTCCTGGAAGAAGTGGAACATCGGGTCATCATACAGGTCCGTGTTGTTGTCGGGCGCGTCGAGAAGAGCTTGATAGCTGCGCAGCATCCTCCGATATTGCATCGTCCAGTCATAGAGGAATAGGCTGTCAGTAGGCGGAGTCGTGGCCATAGGAATGCCGCTTCTACCCCTTAGGGTATGACTGGCCAATGAGTCGGGTCAGTCTGACTGGTGGCATTACGGTGACAGGCTAACCTGTCTCTGTCGCGCGCGGCTGGCTTCGCCCGGAAACGAGCAGGCTCTCGGATTTGATGGCTACCGAACCTGCATCGTGGCCCAACGTTAGCGCGGCAGTGCGTAGCCCCTACACCCGCCTTTCGTACGTGATCCGGAAAACCGCATCCGTGAACCACCTCTTGAACGACTCGTTGTCCATGAATTGTTTGAACAGCTCGGTATCGTCCTTCAGCACCGCGGTCATCACTCGCTCCAACGCCTTGTCGTGTTCGATTCGGGCGTTCTGTTTGTCCGAGTTCTTCTTCGCATTCTGGTAGGCCGCATCGGCCGCGACGCGGCCGGGGATGTCTTCCGTGATCAGCTTGTCGACGCGGTCCTTGTCGCCCCAGGGAATGTTGCCGAACTGGTCGTTGAAGGTCTTGAGAATATTCGACAGTCGGTCCAGCTCGGGCTCGGGCTTATGCCCGCCGCCGGTGGTCGGCACCGGCTCGATGTCTGCGTCCGCGTCGGGAAGCTGAATCCTCGCGGCAGCCTGCTTCTCGACCCGGTAGCTGTCCATGTCGATGGCTTCGAGAATTCCCTTTGAGAGGTCGTCCTCCACGGGCGCCGGCAGCTTGGGCACGAGGAACGTGAGAAAGATCGAGAGCTTCTCCCACGCGGCGTTCGTGTAGGGCAGGATCGAGGACAGGAAGCCGTACGTCCGCAGGAAAGCCTTGGCCTTGCCCTTGAAATCCACCTGTCCATCCTCGTCGAGCCGCTCGCGGTAGTCGGCGACACAGGCGTCGAGGATCGGGTCGAGCCGGTCGCGGTCCGACCCGCCCAGATAGAGCCCGGCCAGCTCCTCGACCTGCGCGTCGGCGTACACCTGGTAGCCGTCCAGCGCCGCCTTCAGGTCGTGCAGCTTGTTCGGGTCGGTCTCCTCGGCCAGGATCGTCGTGCGGTAGTAGTCCGCGAACGCCTCCTGGATGGTGTCCGAGTCGTTCATGAAGTCCAGCACGAAGACATCGTGCTTCTGCGGGTGCGCGCGGTTGAGCCGCGAGAGCGTCTGCACCGCCTTGATGCCCGACAGCACCTTGTCCACGTACATCGTGTGGAGCAGCGGCTCGTCGTAACCGGTCTGGAACTTGTCCGCGCAGATCAGGAAGCGATACGGATCCTCCTGGATCCTGTCGGCGATCTGGCTCGACGGGAAGCCGTTGAGCGAGGCCTCCGATACCCTGGCGCCGCCGTACTCGTGCTCGCCCGAGAAGGCGACGATCGGCTTGTAGCGGCTCTTTCGCTCGACGAGGTAGTCGCGGATCGCGTGGTAGTACTGGATGGCGCGCTCGATGCCGCTCGTCACCACCATCGCCCGGGCCTCGCCGCCGATCTTGTTGAGCGCCAGGACCTGCTCCTGAAAATGATCCACCATGATCTCGGCCTTGAGCCGGATGGCGTGGTCGTGGCTTTCGACGTAGCGCCGGAGCTTCTTCTTCGCCCGCTTGGTATCGAACTCGGGATCGCTTTCGACCTTCTTGACCAGCTTGTAGTAGCTCCCGACCGGCGTGTAACTCTTGAGCACGTCGAGGATGAAGCCCTCCTGGATGGCCTGCTTCATCGTGTAGCTGTGGAAGGGGCGGTGCCTCGCCTTCCCGTCGGCTTCCGGATCGGCCGCGCCGAAGATCTCGAGCGTCTTGTTCTTGGGCGTGGCGGTGAAGGCGAAGTAGCTGGCGTTGGGCAGCAGCTTCTTGGCCTCCATCAGCCGGTTGATCGTGTCCTCGAGGGTCTCGTCGTCCTCCTCCGCTCCGTCCTTCCCGAGCGCCATCGACAGCGCCGCCGAGGTGCGGCCGCCCTGGCTCGAGTGCGCCTCGTCGATGACGATGGCGAAGCGCCGCCCGCGGTGCTCGCTGCCGATCTCTTCGAGGATGAACGGGAACGTCTGCACGGTCGTGATGATGATCTTCTTGCCGGCCTGGAGGAACGCGGATAGCTGCCCGGTCTTGCTTCCAGTGGTGCCCGTCACGGCACCGACGGTCGCGCCGACCTGGGCGAACTGCTTGATCGTGCCTCTGATCTGTTCGTCGAGGATCCGCCGATCGGTGACGACGATGATGGAGTCGAAGACCGGGACGGCATCCTTCTCCAGTCCGATGAGCTGGTGCGCCAGCCAGGCGATGGAGTTGGACTTGCCGCTGCCGGCCGAATGCTGAATCAGGTAGCGCCGACCCGCGCCGTGCCCCGCGACGTCGGTCAGGAGCTTGCGCACCACGTCGAGCTGGTGGTAGCGCGGCCAGATCTGCACCGCTTTCTTCTTTCCCGTCTTCTCGTCCCTGGTCTCGACGACCTGGGCGTAGTTCTCGAGGATGTCGGTTAGGCCCTCACGGGTGAGGACGCGCTTCCAAAGGTAGTCGGTCTTGAGGCCGTCCGGATTGGGCGGATTGCCCGCCCCGTCGTTCCAGCCCCGGTTGAAGGGCAGGAACCACGAGGCCTTGCCCTTCAAGTGCGTGCAGAAGCGGACTTCGTGTTCGTCCACCGCGAAGTGCACGACGCAGCGGCCGAACTCAAAGAGCTTCTCGCGCGAGTCCCGGTCGCGCTTGTACTGCTCGACGGCGTCCTCAACCGTCTGCTTGGTGAGGCTGTTCTTGAGCTCGAAGGTGGCTACCGGCAGGCCGTTGATGAAGAGGCCGACATCGAGCGCGCGCTGGGTCTCGTCGCGGCTGTAGCGGAGCTGCCGAGTCACGCTGAAGCGGTTGGCCGCATGGAGCTCGGCGGCCTTAGCGTTGCCCGGCGAGGGCGTGCCGTGAAAGAGGTCGATCTGGTGCGGCCCGTGTTTGATCCCGTGGCGCAGCACGTCGATGGTGCCCCGCTTAGTGACTTCGCCTTGGAGGC